>JABFRG010000323.1 GCA_013141295.1 Polyangiaceae bacterium | reverse complement strand
GACGGTCCAGGCCATGCCCGGAACCTCGGCCAGCGGCAGCAGCGACTTCGACGAGGAGCGATCCGACGACCGCGTCGCGAGCGCGGCCGACGCGCCGGTGGCCCCGACGCAACCGGCGCCCGCTCCGCCGCCTGCCCACATGAAGAAGCCGGCCAACGTCACCGGTGGCGCCGTGGGCGGCGCAGCAGGGAATGCCGCAGGCCCCGCGGCGGGCGCCAAGACCCCTGCTCCCGCCACGGACGCGGCGCCCCACGAGAAGACCATGCTGGTCTACACCGCGCAGCTCACCATGGCGGTGTACCAGGTGGAGCCCGGCCTCGACGCGGTCGAGAAGGTCGCCCGCGACTTCGGCGGCTACCTGGCCGTCCGCGGCGATCGGCGCATCGAGATTCGCGTGCCGCGGGAGAAGTTCCAGCAGGCGCTGCGAGCCATCGAGGGCACGGGCGACGTGCTCCACCGCGACGTTCGCGCGGAGGACGTGACCGATCGCTACGTCGACACCGAGAGCCGCCTCCGCAATGCGCGGTCGATGCGCCTGCGGCTGCAGCAGCTGCTGGAGCGCGCGCAGGTGAAGGAAGCCATCGAGATCGAGAAGGAGCTGGGGCGCGTGACCCAGGAGATCGAGCTCCTCGAAGGCAAGCTCAAGCTCCTCAAGGACCAGATCGCGTTCTCCACCATCACCGTGGAGTACTCGCCCAAGTCGGCGGCCATCGCGCGCACCACCTACGGCCTGCCGTTCCCGTGGCTCTCGCGCCTGGGGCTGCCCAACCTGCTTCGCTTGAACGATCACAAGGAGAGCGAGTGATGCGTCGCCTGGTCCCTTTCTTCCTGCTGCTTTCGGTCTTCGCCATCGGCTGCGGACGTCCGTTCAAGGTGCAGACTGCACCGGGTTTCCTCGAGCTCGAGGGTCAGAAGGTCGACGGCTACGACTACCGCGCCACGACGCCGGAAGGCGTGGCGTTCGCGGTGCGTGTGGTGGACGACGAAGACCGTGGCGACACCGACTTCTGGATTCGCACCATCACCCTCAAGGTCCGCGACGAGATGGGCTACGCCCTCGTGTCGACCAACGACGCCGTCTCCGCCGACGGCACCAAGGGCAAGACCCTGAAGTTCGGCCACGACGAGGCGGGCAAGCTCTTCGACTACTGGGTCACGGTGTTCGTGGCGCAGGGCCGGCTCTTCCTGGTGGAGTCGGGCGCGCCCCACGAGCTCATGGAGAAGGCCAAGCCGAGCCTGGAGTGGATGACCAAGACCGTGAAGGTGAAGTGCGACACCTTCGTGTCGCCGGTGCTGGCGAGCCGCACCTGCAACAAGTGGTAGGAGCGGTGGCAGAAGGCATTCTGCTCGAACCCGTGGCCCGCGAGATGCTTCTTCCGGAAGCCTCGCGGGTGCTCCGCCTGAGCGCCGCGCTCCCGCAGATTCGCGCGGTGCTCGCCGGCGAGACCGACGCGGTGGCGCTGCAGGCCACCATCGCCTGTTTGCTTTGGGAGGCGCTCCCGCAGACGAACTGGTGCGGATTCTACCGGCGGGTCGGCGAGAGCCAGCTCGCGGTGGGGCCGTACCAAGGCACCATGGGCTGCCTTCGCATCGATTTCGCGCGCGGCGTTTGCGGCGCGGCGGCGCGCACGCGTACGGTGCAGCGGGTGCCGGACGTGCACGCGTTTCCCGGCCACATCTCCTGCGACGCGCGGTCGCGCTCGGAGCTGGTCATCCCCGTGGTGAACCAGGGTGAGCTGCGCGCGGTGCTCGATCTCGACTCGCCACACCTCGACGCCTTCTCGGCGCGCGAAGCCGAGATCCTACACGCATTCGTGGACGAGATCCTGGGCCCCCCCGGCGTCGTCTTCTGACGAACCTCAGTTCGGCGCGAAGGTGATGGGGTACGTCACGGTGACGATGCCGCCCTCCGGCTCCGGAAACGAGAGCACCCCGAAGGCTCGCCGAACGCACTCGCCCACGGCCTTGTCGGCGAGGTCGGACCCGCCGTCGATGACCTGGCTCACGGCGCCGTCGCGACCGATGACGAACCGCGTGGTGACGCGCCCCGCGAGCTTCGGATTGCGCGCCAGACCCGACTCGTAGCAGCGGCGCATGCGCGGCATGCTGCCGCGCACGATCCGCTGGATGACCTCCGGCGGAAGTCGACCGCTCACGGCCACCGTGCCCGGGCGCACGCCGCCGTGGTGCGCGTCGTCGGGCCCGTCGCCGGTGCCGGAGGTGGAGACCGGTCGCGTCGTCTGTTCCGTGGCCCACGCGCGGTCGGACGTGAGCACCACCCGAGGCTCCGCGTGCAGGTAGCTCTCCCCGATGCGACCGAATGCCGCTACCAGCGCCACCAGACGCGGTATGTCGTCGCGCGATGCGGGCGCGATGATGACGGTGCCGATCCCCTGACTGCTGCCCGCGGCGCCGATCAGTGCGTCGCTCCGCCTCCGCCGCGTGGGCGCGTCGCTGCCCAGCGGAACGTCGAGGAAGATGGGACGCTGCGGAGACCTCTGGACCACGTTCTCCAAGCGGACCTTGGCGGTATCCCCGTCGGGCGCCACGACGAGGAGCCACTCGGGCTCCGGAGGCGATTCCTCCCACGCCGAAGGTTGCGGAAGCGGTCTCCGCGCCACGCGCGGATCGCCCTGGAGGGTGGCCGCGAAGAGCGTGGCCGAGGGCCCCAAGAACCCGCCGTAAGCACCGAGCTCCTTGCGATTGACCGGATGCTCGGGACGCGTGACGAATGCCATGGCGCAGCCTTGCGGGGGCGTTGCCGCGCTGGTGGCCCGCATCAGGAGCTCGAAGGTCGCCCCGCGATCGACGCCCAGCGCAACCGGCTTGCGCTCGTTCTCGCAGCCGCTGGGGTCGATGGTTCCCGAGAGCACCACACCAGCCGCGGATATCGTCGCTGGGGCCCCGGAAGAGCTCACCGAGGGCGTCCACGCGTCGTCCGGCGGCGGTGGGAGCGAAACGCCTTTCAGATCGTCCAGGGCCGCGCTCTCGGCGCTCTGCGCGGCGGTGGCCACGGACATGCGATGCGTATGAACGCCCAGGAGCGCGAGCACGACCACGCCGGCGACGGCGGCGAGCACGCCACCGACGCCGAACTTCGGCTTGGCGCGCATGCCGCTCGCGAGCGCCGGTGCGAACTCGGCGTGGACGAAGAAGGCGTCGAGGAAGCCCACGATGCCTCGACTGCGCGCCTCGGCGATGCCTTGGCTCAAGATGCGTGCGCGCTGGGCAGCGTCGAGGCTTTCGCCGGACACGGCACCGAGCGCCGTTCGCTCGGCCTGGGAGATGGCCGCGCGGTTCAGGAGAAACAGCGCCACCGCCAGGGCCACCGCCGCCAGGAGCACCGAGCGAAACGCGCGACCTCCTTCGACCTCGTCGGGGCTCGCGGCGACCGCGCGCAGCCGAGACGCCAGGGGCGCCGCCAGCACCGCACCCAGGAGCCCGAGGACCGCCAGGGCGTCGAAGATCGAGATGCCGGTGTGCAGCGCGAAGCGAACGCCGATGGTGACCACCAAGCCGAGCGCCAGCGCGCCGAGCGATACCCAGGGCGCGGGAGTGGACGGGGTCTCCGGCAGCGCGCTGCGATCGAGCGCCAGCGGCGACAGCGCTGCCATCAGGAAGATGCCCCACGCCAGGGCGGAAGTGGTGAGCGCGCCGTAGAGGAGTGAGCTGGTGAGCTCGGAGATCCCTTCCGCGAGAATCCGTGCCCGCTGCGAAGGGTCGACGGACTCACCGCGGATGGCGCCGAGCATCATCGCGCTCGAGGCGATGGCGCCCAGGATCCCGATACCGTACGGGGTCGACGTGGCGGCGAAGAGCGCACCGCCGGGGATGCGCGTGCCGCTCACCACGAAGCTTCCGGCCACGGTAACGCCCACGCAAACCAGGGTGCCGAAGAAGAGGATGCCGTACATGCCCGGTCCGCCCTCCTTGAACGCACGCCAGGCGCCGGCGCCTCCGTGGGTCGCCAGGGCGAGCGTGACGAGCGGCAGGAAGTACGCAGCGCCCATGGCCGTCACGAACATCGCCACGTATGCGAACGTGCCTCGGCGAGGCATGCGCGGAGCAGGCGCCGGGGGCGGGGCGAACGGCGTGTAGGGAGCGTGCTGCATGGGCCGCAGGCTACGCGCAGGGGGGGCCCGTCGCCACGCCGATTCCGTGCGTCCTTTCGCAGCGAGCGACGTCTTCGAGCGGGAGGAGCAGACCCATGAACGACCCCGACGACACTGAGAAGGCCCCCGAACGATCACTCGAGCCGCAAGGGTGCTGCGGAGGTGCGCCCCCCGAAGGCTCCACGGCATGTTGCAAGCGCGATGCGGAGGCCAAGGCCGAGGGGCGAGCCGGATGCGGCTGCGCGTCGCCCACGGCTTCGCCCGCGAAGCCCAGCTGCTGCGCGTAGCGCCGACAGTAGGCGCGCCTGTAAGCGCGTCCGCGACGGTGGATGAAAGCGCCCGTGCCGCGGTAGCATGCCGCATGCGTCGCGCCGCCATCGGGTTCTTCCTCACGTGTGCCTGTGGAACCTCGTCGAGCACGCCTCCCGCGCCCGGGGTAGACGCCGGGGCCGCGCTGGACGCCGAAGCGCCCGCCCCGATCACCGTGACCGTCCTCGACCGCGCGCATATCGGGAGCGACGGCAACGCGCCGGACTTCCACCTGGCGCAGGGGCCGGTGAAGATGCCGGCGGGCACCTTCGCTTCGGCGATGCTGGTGGTGGACCTCGAGAGCCCGTGCTTTCCCTTCTCGAAGTGGAAAGACACGCCGCCGCCGGCCGGGCAGAACTGGCCGGCGGAGTGCGACGCCTTCGACCGCAACTTCGAGCTGGCGCTGGTGGACCCCCAGGCCCCCAAAGAGACCGCGGGCCTCGAGCTCGTTCGCGCCATCACGCCCTTCGGTGGCCCGCTGCACCTGGAAGAGGACGTGACCGACGCAGTCCTGAAGATGCCGGCGGCGCGCGATCTCGCGGTGACGATTCCCAGCTACTCCGACGGCGAGGGCAAGGTGAGTGGCTCGCATGGTGGCTGGTACGTGACGGCCAAGCTGGTGCTCACGCCCGGCACGCCGAAGCTCGCGCTCTCCACTGCATCGCTCTTCTACGGCGACGTGAAGGCGAGCGATCCGGTGCCCCTCACCTTCGAGGTGCCGGCCGGCGCCAAGCGCACCGTCCTCGAGTATCGCGTCACCGGGCACGGCGGCGCCACGGACCCCAGCTCCGCCTGCATCGGCCCCGCCGAGGAGTTCTGCAAGCGCACGCACCACGTGCTGGTGGACGGAGCTTCTGCGGGCGACTTCACCCCCTGGCGAGCCGACTGCAAGGCGCTGTGCACGGTCACCAAGAACACCGACGGCGCCGGACCCTCCAGCTACTGCGCCGAGAACCCCTGCGGCGCCACCTCGAGCGTGCGAGCGCCCCGCGCCAACTGGTGCCCCGGGAGCAAGACCGACCCCATCGTCATCACGCAAGCGTTGGCGCCGGGGGCGCACACGGCGTCGTTCGCCATCGACAACCTGTTCGCGGGTGGCCAGTGGCGCGTGTCGATGACCGTCAAGAGCTACGCCGAATGAGCTCCCTCTACCGCAGCTCTGCGGCCCCGGAGGAGCCGGTGCGCGTCGCGGACTTCGGCTCCCCGCTGTGGGCGCGGGTGCGGCTCGCCGGCGCAGCGCTCACCTTCGTCTCCATCGCCATCGCGGGTGCCACCACGCTGGGCGCAGCGGGGGCGGGTGCGCTCGCACTCCCCGCCATCCTCGTCTGGATTCTCGTGCTGAACAACGGTGCGTTCGGGCAGCTCACGCTCCGCCCTGCGGAAGGCGTGTTCGTGGCGCGCCCGTTCGGCTTCTTCGGTCGCGAGCTGCGCGTGCCCATCGACGAGGTGCTCGAGGCGGTGATCGTTCCCATCGGAGAGCACGATCATCGTCGCTTACCTGGCGGAGGCGACCCTTCGCTCCCACCCGGCCGCGTCGTCGCCCACTCGCTGGTGCTGCGTCTTCGCAGCGGACAGAACGCGGTCCTCTATCGTTCCGGCGGCGTCGCCGCCTGCGCGGCCATGGCGAAGCGCGCCGCGGAGGTCATCGAGCACGCCCGCGGCGAACGCGAACGACAATAGTTTCAGGCGGCGTTGCGTCGCGGCATCAGGGTGCCCACGCTGATGCCCACCGGAAGGGCGCCGTAGCCCAGCACCAGCGGCAGCGGATCCACCAGGTGGTACTTCCAGAGGAGCCAGATGCCGCCGAACAGGATGGCGATCTTGAGCACCGCGAAGATGCCCCAGCCGGCGGCGCTGCCCTTCTTGGCGTTCTCCGCCTCTTTCTCGCTGGGCATGAAGGCGCGCACGATGCGGGTGATGGCCCACAGATTCGCGGCGCCGATGAGGCCGCCCACTGCCACCGAGATGCCCGCGCGCGTGCCCATGAAGGCGGACGCCAGCGCGGCGCCGGTGGCCGCCACGACGCCGACGGCCGGCAACAGGGGCGCATCGAGCATGGACGGGGCTTCAGCTTCCGGCTTGCTCATCGCTCTTGCTCTCGTTCTCGGCTTTGTCGGCTTCGGCTTTGTCGGCCTTCTTCCCGTTCTCGACCTGCGCCAGGTACTCGCGTTCGTAGGGGAAGGCTTCGCTCTCCTCGCGCTCCAGATCCTTCTGCATGTTCTTGGCGGCCCGGAACAGGTTGCGGAAGCCCGCGACGAGCCCGAAGATCACGCCGCCGATGACGAAGTACCCGTGGCCCCCGCCGAAGCGCTGATCGAGCCATCTTCCACCGAAGAAGCCGATGCCCATGCCCACCACGAGCTCGAGGCCCGCAGTACCGTAGCGACCGACTCCGCGCATGGTAGACACAGGAGAGCGCGTACCAGAGGGAGACCGACCGGTCAAACGACGTCTCTCGCGGGCCCTTACCTTCGGCCGGCCACCGCGGCGCGCATGGCCAATTGCTCGCGCAGTGACTCGATGCGGGCGCTCAGGGCAGCATCGCCGGAGGTTCGCGCCTCGATGGCGTCGAGGGCCCGCCCCACGTCGCCGGGTGCATCCAGGTGCGCGGAGAAGAAGGTCACCAGATCGTTGCCCAGGCCCGCGCTCGCGCCTTGTACGGCCAGGTCCGCGATGGCGCGGACGTCGGCGGCGGAGGTGGGTTGCTGCGCGAGCGAGCCCAGCGCTGCCCGCGCCACCTCGGTGTCCTCGTCGGCGGCCAGCGTGCGGAGCGCGTCGCGAGCATCTGCGGAGTCCATGGCGCGGAGCGCGTGCGCTGCCACGGCGCGGGTCTTCGGATCCTTCGCCTTTGCGTAGCTGGTGATGGTCTTCACCTGCGCGACCGCCGCGGCGTTGCCCAGGGCGCCCAGCAGCGCGCGCTGTCGATCCGGCGACTTTGCGGCTTCGAGATCGCGCTGCAGGCTCGAGGTGATGCGCTCGGCCTCGTCGCGCCGACCCTGGATACCGAGCTTGCGGGCCGTTGCTCCGAGGGTGGTGGCGCAGGCCAGCTCCGCGTCTTCGTCGTGGGCGCTGCGCGCTGCCTGACGCCGCGCTTCGAGGAACGCGATGGAGGCTGCATCGGGGGCGCCGACGAACACGAAGCGTTGCAGGATCTGCCGCTCGAGACGCGGACTCTCTCGCACCGCGGAGCTCGTCGCCAGCGAGCGCAAGGCCTTCTGCGCCTCGGGGGTCCCGGCCGAGGCCAGCAGGTCCGCCACCATCGACCGCGCACTGTCTACACCGCTGCGCGCGGGGCGATCGCCGTGCCCCTCGCCGTCCACGCCTTTCACCAGCGCCTCGCAGGCTTCCGGGTGGAGGCGCAAGTAGGCGGCACTTTCGGCCACGAACCCGGTGCGCGGCGGGCCTTGCTCCGCGCGGCCCACGCCGGCTTCGATGTCCTCCATCTTCAGGTCGCCGGCCATGCGCGCGAGGCGATCGGCGTCGCTCTCCGCAACCGCCGGCACCTTGTCGGCCGACCACCGCTCGAAGGCGGAACCATCGAGGCCAGGCGGCGCGCCGCTCCGGCTCACCAGCTCGAAGTGGGCTTCGAGCTCGGTGGTCGCGGTTTCTGCCGCGGCCGGACCTGCGGGCACGACGCGCAGCTTCTCCTCGTCGTCCACCCGCACGAGCGCGCCATCGGCTGCGAGCGCCACCGCGCCGTGGCTCACGACCGACAGTCGCGTCTCGTCGATGGGGCGGTCGCCAAGCGCGCCGAGCCGAAGGTAGCCGCGACGAATGCGCTCGAAGCGCAGGGGATCGCCGGTGGTGGCGTAGAACGTCGTGGAGCTGCCGCTCGGGGTCTCCTCGTTCGCGCTCCACAGCGGCCCCGATCCTCCGAGCCGCGGGACGAGCTCGAGCGCCAAGCTCCGGAGCAGCAGCTTGCTGGTGACGCTACCCGAACGCGGAAATCGGAACGCCGTCACAGCGCCCTGGGCGTCGAGGTCCACCAGCACCGTGGCGCCCACGAGCCCGGGCTCCTGGGGTAGCGTCTCCCGCCCCATGAAGCGCAGGCTCGCAGTGGTGATCTCGGCGATCGACGCGGCGAGCGTGGTCGAGGCCCCGGGCCGTGTGACGTCGGCGAGCGCGAGCTTTCCTTCGACGTTGGTCGCGGCGTTCATGGCGGGGGTTCCGGAGAGCCCATCAACCGCCGTGGTCTGCCGGAAGCGGAACGCGTAGACGTAGCCCGTTCCCTTCGGCGGATACGCCAACGCGACGTTGCTGGACGCCGACGCCGAGGTCGCCGCGGGGGTACCACTGGGCCCGCGACCCGACCGCAACGCCAAAGTCGTCGCGATCACCGCGGCGAGCCCGAGCGCGACCCCGGCCACCTTCTTCACGGCGCGTCGGCTACCAGTTGGTACGCGGTGAGGTCGATGTTGCTCTCCGCGTTCCACATGTTGAAGTTCTGGTGAAAGCCGTCCCAGGCGAAGATCTGCTTCTCCCAGGTGAGGAAGGCCGCCTCGGCGAAGGCCGACAGATCACCCGACAGCTCGTCGAGCTTGAGGTCCCCGTGCGTGTCGAAGCGCAGCACCGGCTTGCCCTCCACCTCGGCGAAGTTGATGCCGCCCCGGATGGGCACGTCGACGTGCACCAGGGCCACCCGGCCCTTCACGCCGAACTGGAAGCCCGGAACCCCGACGGCCACGGTGGCCAAGGCGTCTGCCGCGGCGTGCGGGCGCATCTCGGCGTTCACGCCGAAGTTCGGGCGCGCGGTACCGGCGCAGGTGTTGGTGGCGTTGGCGGCGAAGGTACCCTCGGCACCGAACTTGATCTCCGCCCAGCCCTCGATGGTCACCGGGACGACGGCGATGACCACGGTCAGTCGCGCGTGGGGCGAAGCCAGGTCCTGCTCCGGGGCGACGATGGCGAAGCTCGGCGCGACCTCGTCCTTCGGCGTGTAGAGATCGTAGTCGAGCACCGTGGTTCGCGAGGTGAAGTGCGCCGACCCACCGTCTTTGCGCGGGTCCATGGCGAGCACCGTTCTCGAGTCGACGATGTGCGCGGCGTCGGCCACGGTGGCCACGTTCTTGCCGAAGATGTACGCGTCGGCGTTGGCCTCGGCGCGAATCTCGCCGGCGAAGGCGCAGGCGGTCCCGTCGGCGCGGGAGGCGATCTTTCGCACCTTCCAGGCCATGTTGTAGCTGTATCCTGCACTGAATGTGGAGCGGTCTCCGAAGGCGTTGTTGGAGGTGAGCGCCGAGCCCACCACGCCGCTTCCGAGGCCGGTGCCGGGGTAGGTGGGGAGCTTGGTGAACTGCTGCTTGTAGAAGGCCTTGCGAGCGTCGAGCCACTTCTTGAACGGCCCCACGTCGGTGCGCGGCAGGGGCTCACCCGGGAGCACGCCGGGGCCCGAGGCGTTCACGGGCACGGTCGAAGCCGAGAAGACCTTGGTGCCCAGAAGCTCGGTGCAGTCGAAGTTCGCCGCCGCCATGGGCGCGGAGTAGAGGCGCGTGAAGCGTTCGGAGAAGTCGCCGTACGACCAGTCGCAGCCGTACGACGAGGCGTCGAGGCAGCCGTCCACGCCGAGATCGAGCTCGCCGAGGAGCGCGTCGGTGAGCGCCGCGCGGGCTCGGTGCACCGCCTTGGTGGCGGCGGTGGTGCCGGGCGAGCTCGCGGCCCAGACGTTGGCCAGCTCGAGCTCGTGAATGCGGTCCTCGAGGAGCGTGCGGCGCCGGCGAAACTCCTGGAACTGCGCGCCGCTCACCGCGCTGGTTCGGGTGTGCATCTTCTGGTGCCACGCCCATTCGTCGAAGAAGTGCTCCTCCGGCGGCCCGTTGTTGCCCGGGTCGTTGGGGTTTCCGTTGGGGTCGTTGGGGTTGCCCGGCGGGATGTTGGTGGGGAGCGCAGTGATGGGCACCGGCGCCGTGCCGTCGTGGAGCACGTAGCGGGGCAGCGCGCCGAGACGGCTCTTGAGCAGGAGCACCTTGGCGGCCTTCACCGGATCGGCCGGAACGTAGGAGGGGATGCCCGGGCCGAAGCCAGCGTTGGTGTAGTCCCACAGATCCGTCACCGCGACGCCCGCCGCCAGGTTCTTGGGGTAGGTGCCGACCCGGAGCTCGATCTGCGAGTCGAGCGGGGTAGCCCCGTTGCGCTGCTTGAGGAGCCGGCTGGCGATGGCGTGCGAGCCTGTGTAAGTTGCATTGAAAATGCACGCGCCGTCGCCTTCGCAGGCGGCCACGTCCGCCTGGTACTCCGTGTAGTCCCAGAAGCGCTTGTAGGTGTACTCGCGGCACGACGTCACGGCGGTGCCGTCGCCGGCAAAGAGCAGGCCCGGGCGGAAGAGATCGCGCAGGAACGCGGGGATCGGCTGCTGGCGAATCAGTCGCGTGGCCAGCGGGTCCACCAGGAACACCGAGTCGGCGCTGGCGTAGAGCTGGAGGGCGCTGGTGGAGTACGCCGATGCACGGCCGGGCAGGAGGTTGGCTCCCACCGGCGGCCGCGGCGTCGTGTCCGTATCCGGTAAGAACTCGGGCACTGCCGTGCCTCCGGTGAACTGGCTGGGCCACTTGGTGGCCAGCGCGTCGGCGCACGTCTGACGTTGCTCCGCGTAACACGACCCCGGGGCGTAGGTGCCGGTCATGAACGTCGCGTTCGCGCATCGGGCTGCGGTGGGAGGCGGACACGCGATGGGAATCACCGGGCCCGGCGGCAATCCACCTCCGGTGATCTGCGCGTGCACGGTCGACGGCAGCGCAGCGAGGAAGAGCGCGGCGAGGAGCGATGTCGTTCGGTTCGTCATGTGCTCCCACCGTACGAGATGGGACGAGCGCGACCATTGGCAGTAGTGATGACTCCGCGCGGTTCGCCGGCGAATAGCCCGCAATCATCACTTGTGATGACCGAGAATGCGCCGCCGCGTGGGGTAGGCAATGGCGCGAACGTTCCGATAGCCTGGGCAGGTCGATCATCGACCCCGACCGAGGAGCTCTCATGCCCAAGCCATCGAGCCGTAGCATCGACGCGCTGGTTTCCGCTGCCGAAGGCAGCTTGCCGATCCCTGCCGCGATGTCCGTGGTTGCGGAGTCGATGTTCGCGCTGGGGGCGCGCGTGAGCTTCTGGGACCAGGGTCGTATGGTCGGGGTCCACTCGGTGGGCCTCTCCGCCACCTGCGAGGCGCAGTACGCCACCCACTTTGCCAGCCAAGACCCGTGGGCCGCGGCATGCGCGGGCCTACCCGTGCATCGGCCTGCCACCAGCGACGACCTGGTGCCGCGCAAGCAGCTCGAGCACACCGAGTTCTACGATGCCATGTGCCGCCCCAACGGTATTCACGACCTGTGTGGCGCGGTGGTGGCGCGAACCGACGATCACGACGCCATCTTCGGTCTCGTTCGCGCACGAGGCGCGCGAGGTGACGGACGTCGCGAGGTCGCCGAGATAGGCACGCTGCTGCCGTACCTGGAGAACCTCGCGGTGGCCGAGCGCTGGCGCCGTTTGCGGGCCACGGTGGAAGCCGTCGATACCGTTCCGTTCGGCATCTTCGTCATCGAGCACGCCACCGGCATGGTCGTCTCCGTCAACGCCAGCGGAATGCGCCTGGTGGAGCGGGGCATCGTGCGCGAGCACCCGGGCGGCATCGCGGTGGACGGTCACCCGATCGACGTGCGCACCGCCGCCGAACGCTGGAGCGTCGTGTCGACCACCGTTCGCGGGACGCGCGTGGTGGTGCACGCGGGGCGCGCCACCAAGCGAGACCACTTCGTCACCGTGCACGTTCACGACCCACGCGCCACGGCCCACGAACGTGCGATGCGTGCGGTCGAGCTCTTCGGTCTGTCGCCGCGCGAGGCCGAGGTGGCCGAGTCCCTGCTGCTCCGCCTCTCACCGAAGGAGATCGCGCACCGTCACCGGGTCTCGCTGGCTACCGTACGAACGCAGCTTCGTTCGCTCCTCGCCAAGACCTCGTCGGATCGGCTGAGCACGCTGCTCATGTGCCTCTCCGAGCTCTGAGCCTTCAGGGGGCGTCGAGCTTGCGCACCGCTTCGCCGCGCGCCGCCAGCACCTTCTCCAGCACCAGCCGCATCTTCTGGCTCGCCTTGGCGCGATGGCTCAGCGCGTTCTTCTCGGCCTCGGTGAGCTCGGCCATGGTCTTCTCGAGGCCCGCCACCAGGAACAGTGGATCGTAGCCGAAGCCGTTGGTGCCCCGCGCGGAGCGGGTGATAGCGCCCTCGCAGGCACCCTCCACGGTGTGCACCGCACCGCCGTCGGTGAAGGGGTCGATGAGCGCCAGCACGCAGCGAAACCGCGCGCTCGGGTCCTCGGCGGTCTCCGGATCGCGCGAGCCCAGCGCCGACAGCAGCGCGGCGTTGTTGTCGGCGTCGGTGGCGCGTTCGCCGGCGTACCGCGCAGAGCGTACGCCGGGGGCTCCCTGCAGCGCATCGACCTCCAGACCCGAGTCGTCGGCCAGGGTCATGGCGTGCGTGGCGTTGGCGACCGCGCGGGCCTTCTTCTCTGCGTTGGCCTCGAAGGTCGCGCCGTCCTCCACCACGTCGAGCGAGTAGCCGAGCACCTCCACCGGCGTCACCAGATCCACCGGCAGATCCGCGAACAACGCGCGGAGCTCCGTCACCTTGTGGGGGTTCTGGGTGGCGACGACGAGGAGGTGCCGCATCACTTCTTCTTCTCTTGGAGAAGGTCGCCGAGCTCCACGCCCGCCGCCTGCAAGGTGGCCTTCTGCATGGTGGTGAGGTCGGCGATGCCCTTGAGCGCCAGGTCGACCATGGCGTCGATGACGTTGCGGTGCACCGCTTCGCCCTCGGCCGTGCCCTGGATCTCGATGATCGCCGCGCTGTCCGTGCCCACTACGTTGAGGTCCACCCGGGCGGCGGAGTCTTCCACGTAGTTGAGGTCGAGCGCGAGCTCGTCGTTTTTGATGCAACCTACACTGATCGCGGCCACCGGCTCACGGAGGACGCGGTTCTTCAGGGCGCCGGAGCGGGTGATCTTGTGGATGGCAAGCGCGAGCGCCACGAAGCCGCCGGTCACGCTGGCGGTGCGGGTGCCGCCGTCGGCCTCCAGCACGTCGCAGTCGAGGGCGATGGTGCGCTCTCCGAGCTTGTCGAGGTCCACCGCGGCCCGGAGTGCGCGGCCGATGAGCCGCTGGATCTCCTGGGTACGTCCGCTGGGCGCCTTGCCCCGGCCGTCGCGCTGCTCACGGCGCTGCGGGTTCGAGCGCGGATGCATCTGGTACTCGGCGGTGAGCCAGCCCTTGCCCTTGCCCTCGAGGAACGGCGGCACGCGGTCTTCCACCGATGCGGTACAGAGCACCAGCGTCTTGCCGGCGCGGTACAGCACCGAGCCTTCGGCCATGCTGTGAAAGCCGGGCATCATGGTCACGGGGCGGAGGGCGTCGAGGCTGCGAGAGTCGATTCGGGGCATGTGGCGACCGGTCTACACCACCGCGCACCCACTGGCTAGGCGCCGCCGTGGCTGCGGGGCGATGCGGGGGGCGACGGAGCGTGCGAGGTCGGGTGCGAAGGCGTGAGCGGAAGCGCGATGCGGAACAGCGTGCCGCCGCCTTCGCGGGCCTCGCAGGCGATGGTGCCGCCGTGGGCTTCGACGATTTGCCGCGTGATGGCCAGGCCCAGGCCGGTGCCCTCGCCTTTGGTGGAGAAGAAGGGGTCGAAGATGCGCGGGCGAACGTCGTCGGGGATGCCGGCGCCCCGGTCGCCGATGGTGACCACCGCCGAGAGGCCCTCGGCGAAGGCGCGCACGTCGATGGTGCCACCCTGGGGCATGGCCTCGCGGGCGTTGCGCAGCAGGTTGAGCAGGGCCTGCCGCAGCTGCGACTCGTCGAAGAGCGCCAGCGGCGCCGGCTCGCCGATCTCCACGGTAACCGTGCATTGTGCACGCTCCGTCTCCTTGGCTTCGAACTCCACCACGCTGCGCAGGGTGCTGGCCACGTCGTCGGCCTCCATGCGCGGCGAGGGCAGGCGAGCTACCCGCAGGTACTCTTCGGAGAGGCGCTCCAGGCGGTCTACCTCCCGGCGAATCGCTTGCACCAGGGTGCGCCGCTCGCTCTGCTCCGGCCCCTCGAGCTCTTCTTCGAGCAGCTCCAGGTTCAGGCCGATGGACGAGAGGGGGTTGCGCACCTCGTGGGTCACGTGCGCGGCCATCTTACCGATGGCGGCGAAGCGCTCGTTGGAGACCGCGCGCTCCCGCGCCTTACCCACCGCCTCGACCATGTTCTCGAAGCTCTCCTGGAGCTCTCCGATCTCGTCGTCCCGCGCGTCGATCGGCTGCGGCGAGAGATCGCCCTGGGCCACCGCACGGGCGCGCGCGTTGAGCGTACCGAGCGGGGCCAGGATGCGTCGAGCGTGAAGCGAGAGCCCCACGCCGAGCAAGAGCGCCGCCAGCGCCACCGAGAGCAGCGCGAGGAACGACCGCCGCTCTCGCTCCCGGGCGTCCACCGAGAGCTGCCCGATGGCCGAGGTCATGTGCCCGGCGAGCGCGCGCAGCTTGGTCTTGGCCCCGTGCTCGATGGCGCCCAGGTGGATGAGCACCCGGTTGATGGTGTCGCGGTCGCCCTCCGCCAGCGCACGATAGAGGGTGTCGAAGTCCGGCGCGTCGTCGCTGAGCATCGCGTCGATCTCATCGAGCTCGTCGACCATGCCGTGGGCAAGTACCGAGGTGCTCGGCCTGTCGCGCCCCAGCGCCTCCAGGTTCACGCGCAGATCGGTCACCAGCAGCGTGCGCTCGTTCACCAGCGTGGTGAGCAGGTGCTTGGCCGTCACCGGGTTTCGCTCGTCGGGAATGCCGTCGATGAGGGTGGCCAGCGTCTCTTGCATCGAGCGAAGCTGGGCGATCTTCAAGGCGATGGGTACGAGGCCCTTACCCAGCTCTTCGGCGTCCTCCGATGCCCGTCGCAGCGCGAAGCCGGCGAACGCCTGGGTCGACGCGAACGCCATGAGCAAGATGACGAACGACACCAGGACCCGGCGGGCGACGCTGCGTCGCGGAGAGCTCACGGCAAAGGCTCGTCCGTGGAGCGCCGGAGCAGGGTCACGAGATCCACTGCCTTCGCGCCGGCTTTGCGAAACATGCGCAAGCTGGACCCGCAGGCGGTGACGATGGTGCCGCCGCCCTCGGCCTCGTGCTCTTTCACTCGCGTCTCCGCGATGCGCGCCGCCACCTCGGGCATGGTCACCGGGAGAAGGGCTCCGCCGCCGGAGCACGCGGCGCGGTCGCGGGCGTACATGAACTCGCCGGGCGCCAGGCCTGCCAGCTGCGTCAGCACGTCGCGCGGCGCTTCGTACACTCCGAGCCCGCGGCCGAGGGAGCAGGGGTCGTGAAACCGCAGACCCAGCTCGAAGGCGCCCGGCAGCGGTCGCAAGCGCGCGAGCTGCCGGTGCGCCACCTGGAGCAAAAGCTCGCCGCCGACCGGTACCGGATAGTGACGCATGAGAGTCTCCGCGCAGCCCGCATCCACCACCACGACACGGGTGTAGGGTGCAATATTCCGCACGAAGGCGGCGGCGTTCTCCTGGAATGCTTTCTCGTCGCCGGCCGACCGCAGTGGGCGCCCGCAGCACTGGGAGATGGCGGTGACCGGTTCGCCCAGCAGCGCTTCCGCCGCGGCCACCGCGTCTGCCGTCTCTGCTTCACCGTAGGCGCATCCCACCACCAGCGCGGTCTTCGCGTTCGCCTTCTGGTGCGCGGCGGTGCGCGCGGCATACGACGCCTGGTGCTCGCGAAAGCCGGCCGCCACCTCGTTCGCACCCTCCGGCGCATAGCCGCGGGTGAAGAGCTCGGCGCGCGTCTTGTGCAGCGTGCCGGCCACGTCGTTGTCATGCTCGCAGGTCTTGGCGCAGGCCTTACAACCGGTGCAGGCCCACGCGGTGGCGGCGAAGTCCTTCTCCAGCGGCACGTCGCCGCGCGCCATGAAGTACGCCATCGACATCTTGCCCCAGGGCGTCAGGGTCTCGCGCGGCTCGGCGTTCGAGACCGGGCACGCAGACCGACACAGCTTCGGGCAGAACACGCATTTTTCCAGCGTCGTCGCCTGCTCGGCGAGCGCCGGGAGTCGCACGAACGCGCGTTCGTCGGGCCGTTTCATGGGCGAGAGCTTACCCTTCGGCGCGCGCCGATGCAGGAAAAGCGGGCGCCCCTATTCGCCCAGGAAGGCGCCGAACACCGCCACCGCGCGGCCGTGGGCGTCGAACGCGCAGTGCTCGGCGCCGGGGATGATCTGCCGATCGATGGGAAAGCCGAGCCCCTCGTAGAAGGGGATGGCGCGCTCGATGTCGGGCTTCAAGAAATCGAGATCGCCGTAGGTGAAGAAGAGCTTGCTCGCGCCCCGTGCCTTGGCATCGGTTGCGTCCCAAGCGAACGGGAGGTCGGCCTTCTCGCCGCCGCAGTTGAGCGCGTATGCGCCCGGGTAGGCGTTGCCGAAGCGCCGCAGAAACGACTTCGAGAGAAACACGCTGCCGCCCGATGCGCCGTAGAAGAACGACGCGTCGAGGCGCACGTCGAGGCGGCGCCGCACCAGGGTCAACACCGCGTCGAGGGCATCGGCGTTGGCGCCGGCGGTATCGGGATCGGGGGTTGCCGTGTCGCTGCAGTCGGTCTGCGTCGCCTTCTGCCACCAGGCGCACGCGTTGGGTGCGAGCACCGCCACCACCAGCGCGTGGTGCGCGTCGGCCCAGGGAAGGAGCGCACGCATGGCGCCGTCGTTCACGTAGGCGCGTGCGCCGTCGCCGTGCACGTACACCACGAGGCGCAGAGCGCCGGGACCGGCCACCGGCTCGATCACCCGAAGCTCCGAGCCGCCGACCGAGGCCACGCACACCTTGCGATCGCCCAGCATGCGGGTGGAGGCGCAGTCGAGCCCGCCTTTCCCTCCGGAGCTGGGCGGAGGGGCCGGCGCTGCGTCGAGCGCTGCGGCGTCTCCCTCCGTCGCCCCGGCGTCACTGCCCGTGGACGGGGCGACACCGGACGAGGAGCAGGCGACGAGGCAAACGAATGAAACGACCAACGAACGCATGGCGGACTTCTGGGCTACGCCAGCATGCCTTCGAAGTCCAGGCGCGGCGTGAAGTCGGGTTCACGGCCCGATCGTGGCGAGCGCTGCTCTACCGCTGCGACTACCGCCGCATTCTCGGCGCTTTCGTGCCCTCGCGCCGGGGCACACCGCTTGCTGTAGCGAGCGAGCCGATGCCTCACCTCAAGCTTCTCGCGATCCCGATCGGCGCCGCCCTCCTCGCCGGGTGCTACGACCGCAACGCCATCGACGACCGCGCCAACGCCCGCATCGACGCGGTCCGTTCCGAGCAAGCGCACCGCTTCGTGTACGCCGCGTGCCCCGCGGACGGCAGCTCCGATGGCAGCTGCGGGCTCATTTTGGTGCACGCCTCGACCGACGCGTTCCGCGACAAGTTCCGGGAGAAGAAGTGCGCGTCGCGCACGGACGCCGACTGCGAGGCCCTCTACCAGCGCACCCTCGACGCCTGGATCCAGCAGCGCTACTACGCGGCCGACTGGGAGGGCGTGGCGCGCACCTGCGACGCCAACCCGGGCCGTTGCGACGACCTTCGGGCCTACGAGATCATGCTGGCGCGGTCCCACAACGTGCGCATCCAGAACGAGCTGGTGCACGCGGAAAACGAGATCGAGAGCACGCGGCGGCGGGAGCAAGAAGAAGCGGCCGCCCGTGCGCTCGGCTCCGTGGTGCAGGTAGCAGACCTGCTCTCGGGCCCGCACCCGCGTCGATGCCGCAGGTATCCAGGCCTCTTCGGTCCGTCGGAGCTTCGCTGAGCGACTTGCTCAGCGGAACGTGAAACGAAGGTCGTGATCGCAGATGCGGTAGACGTCGCCCTCGGCGATCTGCTTCCGGGCGATGCGCTGACCGTTGTACTCTACACCGTTCGTGGAGCCCATATCGACCATGAAATAAGCCCCGTTCTGGAACTCGATCATGGCGTGCTGGCGCGAGACGTTGGGGTCTTTCAGCGTGAGGTCGCTCGACTGCTTGCCGCGGCCGATGACGAAGCGGTCCTTGGAAACGGAGATGCGCTCGCCGTTGTAGATGACCGTGAGGCTCGCGCTTTGGGCGGCGCCGCCGTAGCCGTTGTCGTTGCGGTAGGCCGGTTGCTGCGGCTGTTGCACCGTAAGCGGCTGCTGCTGCATGACCGGGGGCGGGGCGCCGCGGCTCATGGGCGGCTGCTGCTGCGGAGAGAATTCGTTGCGGGTGGGCGGGTTCATGCCACCAC
>JABFRG010000350.1 GCA_013141295.1 Polyangiaceae bacterium | reverse complement strand
CGGCCAACCCCTTCGCGGCGCCGGTCGCTGCGGCCAACCCCTTCGCGGCTCCCCCCGCGTCGGTGCCGCCGCCCGCCAACCCCTTCAACGTCCCCACCGCGGCGAACCCCTTCGTCGCGCAGGCGGTCCCCGCTCCCTCCTTCGGGCTCAACGCCCCGGGCGGCAGCGACTTCAACCCGAATGCACCCTACACGTATTCGCTGGTGAAGAGCGGCCCCGACGTCAACCCCGACGAAGTCGAGATGGCGCACCTCGCCACTGTCGAAGTCATGGTCATGTGGGACACCAACGTCCTGCACTGTAAGCACCTCACGCCGCCCCGTTCCTGGTACGTCGGTGAGGAGAACGCCGCGTTCTGCGACTACTTCGTTCCCCACGAAGCCCTCGGCACCACGCGCGCTCCGGTGGTGGTCTCTCGCGGCATGGGCGCTGCGGCGGTCGTGCTGCTCCCCAACAGCACCGGCTACGTCGAGATCCCGGGCCAGGGCAAGATCACCCTCCAGGACCTCATCGCGTCCGGCCGCGCCCGTCCCTCGGGCGAGCTCGGCGGCGCGCACGAGTTCGAGCTTCCGGCCGGCGCCAAGGCCCGCATCGAGCTCCCCAACGGCCTCGCGTTCCAGGTGACCGCGGGCAACGCCGGCAAGTCCGTCGCCGGTGGCGTGTTCTCGAGCTTCGAGCCCGCCGCCTACATGTTCACGGGTCTCTCGTTCCTCCTCCACGCGGGCATCATCGCCAGCCTCGCCTTCTTCATGCCGAAGATGGGCGCGGACGACGCCGAAGCCATCGACCGCGACCAGCTCCTTCTCATGCAGAAGATGCTGAACGCCGCCGCCGAGCGTGAGCAGGAAGAGAAAGAGACGCCGCAAGCCGACAACGCCGCCGACAACAAGGAAGGCGGCACCGGAACCCGCGCCAAGGGCGAAGAGGGTTCCATGGGTAACCCCAACACCAAGGACACCGGTCACCGCTTCGGCGTCCAGGGTCCGCAGGACAACGCCGATCCGCACATCGCTCGCCAGGCTGCCCTCCGCGAAGCGGCCGAGTTCGGCATGATCGGTCTCCTCAACACTGGCGCCGGCGGCGACCCCAACGCCCCGACCGCTCCCTGGGGCCGTGAAGAGTCCCTCGGCAACGACCCCATGAGCGCCCGCGGCAACATGTGGGGCGATAGCATCGGCGACTCCTTCGGCTCAGGTGGCCTCGGCCTCTCCGGCGTCGGCGAAGGCGGCGGCGGTCGCGGCGAAGGCATCGGCCTCGGCAACATCGGCACCATCGGTCACGGCGCCGGCACCGGCACCGGGCAGGGCTTCGGCAATGGTCACGGTCGCCTCGGCGGCGCGCACCAGACCCGTGCACCCAGCATCCGTCAGGGCGCGACCCAGGTGAACGGTCGCCTCCCGCCGGAGGTCATCCAGCGCATCGTTCGCCAGAACTTCGGTCGCTTCCGTCTCTGCTACGAGAACGGTCTGCGCACGAACCCGAACCTCCAGGGTCGCGTCTCGGTCCGCTTCGTCATCGACCGCAGCGGCGCCGTCTCCACGGCCTCCGACGGCGGATCGGATCTTCCGGATCAGGGCGTGGTGGGTTGCGTGGTCCGCGGCTTCGGTAACCTCTCCTTCCCGCAACCGGAAGGCGGCATCGTCACCGTCGTGTACCCGATCATCTTCAACCCCGGTGATTGAAGGATGAACCTCGCAAGAGGTTCGAGAGAGCCGCAGCTTCGGTTGCGGCTCTTTTCTTTTGGGGCGTGCGGAGGCGCGCTCGGCCTTCTGCTCGCGTGCGGGGCTGCGGCGCCGCCGCGCGTCGCCGCGGCGGAGAATCCCGCGAAGACCTCGGGCCCCGAGCCGGCTCCGAGCGACGAGACGGAGGCTCCCCCTCCCACTCCCCCAGCGCCGTCGTCGTCTGCGGCGTCGATGGGCGGAGGCGGCGTCGGCTGGGGACGCATCGGGCTCGCGAACGCGAGGCCCACGCACCAATCCGACGTCGAAGCGTCGCTGCAGCGGCAGCGTGCAGCCTGGACCCCGTGCCGCAGCGGGAGCGCAGTCTTGGACGCCATGACGGTGCGCATCACCGTCGACGCGCAGGGAACGATCACGAATGCCACGAGCATCGCTCCGGGCACCGCATCGCCTGCGGAGCTGACCTGCATCCTGGGTGCCTTGCGGCGGCTCACGGTTCCGCCGCCGAACCGAGCGCCGCACGCGGTGGACGTGACGCTGCAGTTCGACCCCTTCCTCGCGCCCGATTCATCGGCGCCGTCCCGCCCCGCCGGGCCGCTCTCCGACGCGCCCCCGAGCACCGACTACGCGGATCACATCACGCGAACCATTCGGCAGGCTCGCGGAGCGTTCCGTCTGTGTCACGAACGCTATCTTCGCTGCTGCCCCAACCTGTCCGATCGCGTCGGCCTTTCCTTCACCATCGAGAAGGACGGCTCGGTGGCGCACGCGACGTCCACTGCGGACACCAGCGTGCCCGACGGCGAAGCCGGCTGCGTGGTCGAGGCGGTGCGGTCGCTCACCTTCCCGCCACCCCCCAAGGGTCGCTTGGTCGTTCGCTATCCGCTTCACTTCTCCTCGATGAGCCCGTGAGCGTCTTCCACCGTCACTGCCGTTTTCGACCGTCACCGCGCGAGCGCCGAAACTGCGCCGCGACCGCGCGAATCGTCGTCGCGTAGCGCGCACTTTTGCCTTGGTTTGTTCAGGTCTCTTCCGTAGACTCCGCCCCCGCATGAAGAGCTCTGGACTTTGGATCGCCGCCGCCATGACCGTCTTCGCGATGGGTTGCAACCGCAACTCCATCGAAGCCGTCAACCTCTCCAACGAGGGTGACAAGGCCAAGACTTCGAACCCCGACGAGGCGATCTCGAAGTACGAGCAAGCCGCCAACCTGGATCCGGACAACCACCGCATCCTGTGGCGTCTCATCCAGATGTACGTGAAGAAGGAGAGCTGGCCCAAGGTCGTCGAGACCTGCTCGAAGGCCGAAAAGAAGGCCCCCACGTACGCCACGTACAACTACTACCACGGCATGGCGCTGGCCCGGCAAGCAGGCGCGGCCAAGGGTGCCGGTGGCGTGAGCTGGTCGGAAGCCAAGGGCCCTCTGGAAGAGGCGATCAAGAAGGATCCCAACCTCGCCGACGCGTACTTCGAGCTCGCCGAAGTGCAGCTGCACCTCGACGACGAGAACGGTGCCCTCGCCAACTACACCAAAGCCGTCTCCACGAAGCCGGACGAGACCCAGTACTACGGGCCGCTGGCGGAGCTCTATATTCGCCTCAACCTGCTCGACAACGGCGAGCAGGTGCTGAAGGAAGGCCTCTCGTTCGCCAAGGACGGCGACAAGCACCTCTTCAGTCTGCACAGCCTCCTCGGCGATTTGCAGGAGAAGAAGGGCAACCTCTCGGGCGCCGTCAGCTCCTACGAGGCGGCGCGCAAGTCGTGTGGCAACTGCACCGAGCCGGGTCAGGCCATCGCCTTCTTCAACCTCGGCGCCGCTTACGCCCGCACCAACCCGCCGCGCAAGAGCGAAGCGGTTCAGCAGCTCTCGTCCTTCCAGAAGGTCGTCTGCCGCGGCGCCGCAGCCGCGCGCTACGCCGACCAGTGCTCGCAGGCGCAGCAGATCGCCACCTCCGTCGGTGGCCAGCTGCAGTAGCTCCGCTCGCTCCGACGTCACGCAGAAGCCCGGCTCCCCAGCCGGGCTTCTTTTGTTTCGGGAGTGTGTCGTAGCTGG
>JABFRG010001230.1 GCA_013141295.1 Polyangiaceae bacterium | reverse complement strand
ATCAAGCATGGGCTCTGCTTGCCGCGACGTACCAGAGCGAAGTTCACGTGCTCGCCAACGTCGTGGACATCACACCCAAGCCGCCACGGAAGACGAGAAGGCGGCCGCCACGATGAGGTCTACACCCTCCGTACAGGAGAACCTCGAGCACGCGGGCGACTTCGCGATATCCATCTCGCCGCCCGACGCGACTTCGCCAAGGACCTCGACGAGCCAAAGGGGCGCTTGGACCGCTTCGTGGAAGGACTCCAGCTCGTCGTCGCTCCCATAGTACTCGACGAGCCGCCTGGACGCGCCCAACAACGCTCCGGTCTCCGCTCTCCACTCCATGATGCCTGCTTCTATCGCTTGCGTCATGCTATGGCGCTCTCACCTGGCGCGTCGTCCTGGTCAGGCTCGTAGACGGTGATGTGCAACTCCGCGCCGAGCGCGACGACACGCGCAAGCGTCCTTACGCTTATCTTCTGGCTCAGCTGGTGCTTCCGGGTGGACGACTGGATGCCGATGTCGAAAGCCTTGGTTTCGATCTGGCGCCACTTTTCACGAGCGTCGCTGTCGAGGCCCTCGATCACTTCCGAGAAGCGCTCCAGCACCGACTCCGCATCGTCGCCGACGATGTCCCGTAGCTCGAGCGTCGCTCGATGGCTACCGTCTACCACGACGGAATGCAGGGCGTACATCGACGCCCGCACGGCCTCGATGAACCATCCCAGCTCGCGCGCCGATGTCAGCTCCAGATCGACGTTCATGAAGTTCATGGTTGCACCTTCGTGCCGCCGGTTTCACCGTCGCACACGCGTCATGCTCCGCGCGGTCATACGGCTCTGCGGACGAGTCGACCGATGGTGCGCCACTCGTCGGGGTCGGGCCGCCCACCCGCGTCGCGAATGGCAACGTCGACCTCGGTGGCGCCGACGACGATGCACAACAGCAGCGCCTGCAGGCTCGTTTCGCCGTAGACGTTCCGCTGCGCCGAGATCAGCCGCCCGCTTGGCTGCTCGAGGACGTCGTAGCGACAGCGAAATGCACCGGTTGGTTGCTGCTCCGCACCGGAGACCCTCAGCTCGATCCGAACCGGCGGCTCGACGCCGACCACGGCGAACTCGTCTTTGAAGCAAACCTCCGCGCTCATCGGCCCCCCTTCTTCGTCTTGCGAGCGTATCGCAGGGGCACGCATGGCGCTCGGCTTTCTGCACGTCTTGCAATCCGCCGGGCCTCCCACCTGGGCGCACCCATGAACGCCGGAGCCTCGCTCTTCGCCCTGCGCGCCTCCGCGACGCACAAAAGCGCAACGCGGCCGGGCGGCGGCCGCGTCGCAAGTCGGGAGGCCGAGCCGCTACTGGGCGCGCTTGTAAAGGAACTCCTCCGAGGAGCCGCTGGCATAGCGGATGGTTCCGCGCCAGATGCCTGCGTTGCAATCGGAGCTCGTCACCTGGAAGGTCGCGTCGGGGCGGCTGGTGGTGCCGATCTTCCAGTTGAAGCGACGTCCGTTTTCCATCTCCCCCGTTCGGGCGTCGATCTGGAATCCGACTTTGCTCTTGTCGGACGGATCCGATGCGTAGGTCATATCGAGCTCGGTGCTCCATTCGCTGGCGCCGACGAGCTGCGGATTCCGCGATGCGCTCAACGTGGCCTTGAAGCGATAGCACTCGGTGGTACCCGGCACTTGCTGCGCTCCGGCGGCGCCGCAGTCGAGCTTGCCGTGGAAGAGGTTGAACTGCGACCCCACCTTGAGGAGGTCGAATTTCACGCAAACGGCGTTGTCGGTGCCGTTGGCCTCCACGCCATTCTGGGCGATGTCGGCTGCGACGATGAACGTGTAGCGCTCTTGTTTGACGACGGCGTTGTTCGCGCCAATCGCGCTGACGGTGACGAAGTGCTGGCCCGGCGCGAGCGTGACGTCGATCTGCTTGTCGCCGCGGAACGATGCATTCGGAGGGTTCTGGTCGAAGGAGACCTTGATGGTCGCATCGCCGGCGGTGCGCACGTCGACGATGACGCGACCGCCGCCGAGGTTGTTCACCGCCGCGTCGATGGTGACCTCGGCGTTGGAGGCAAGTTGCTGCGACTGGTTGCCGAAGTTCTGCACGGCGGCCTCGTGCGCACGCAGGGAGACGAACTTGTAGCCGGCCGCGCGCAGCTCCTTGATGAGCGAGCGGCCGTTGGCCGTTCCTTTGCCGGTGAGCATGTCGACGGTCTTCGAGTGAACGTCATGGGCCAGCATCACGCCGCGCTTTCGCAGCTTCGCCTCGGCGACGTAGCCGTCGATGCAGCGGTCCATGGTGACCTTGCCCCAGCACGCCCAGTCCGCAGAGGTCGTGGCGGTGAGCTCGCCGCCGATGTCCCAGAAGACGGGTCCGGTGTAGCGGCCTGCCGATGCGTTCTCGTTCACCTTCGCGACGTTCGCGGCGCCCAGCGACGTGAACGCACCGTAGGGGGGACGGAAGAATGCAATCGGCGACGGATACCCGACTTTCTGTGCGAGCGCGATGGAGTCCTTGAGGATCGCATCCGCGTTGGCAATCTCGTCGATCGATCCGCTGACGCCTTGCTTGGGGAGCGGCGTCGTATGGGTCATCGAGTGGTTGCCGATGATGAACAGGCCATTGTTCGCGTTGGAGAGCTCCGCGACCTTCTTGACCGAAGCCGGGTCTGCTTTCGCGTTCTTTCCGACCATGAAGAACGTCGCGGGAACCTTGTTCTCCGCCAGCCACTCCGCGAGCTCCACGGTGCGCGGACCGGGACCATCGTCGAGCGTCAGTGCGATCTCCTTGTCGGCCAGGCCGAACGAGGTCGCCGTGAGGTTCTTGGTGGTGAGGTCGTCGTCCGAGGCGCTATCGCTGGGCTCGGTGCTTCCGCAGCCCGCAACGACGGCGGCGAGGATCAATCCGAGAGCGCTCGAAGCAACGAGAGAACGACGAACGAGAGACTGGGGCATGAGCATTTCCTGTGGGGTCTTGGTCGAGGGCAGCGCCGAATATGGAATGCTCCACCCGCAACGCAAGAACCCTCCCCGGGAAAGGCCAAAATCGGCGCAAATTTGCAGGATCGTGGCGTGCCATCGCCATGAAAGTTTTTCACGGATTGGATCCCCGATGATCCGCCGAGCCGCGCCCCACGCCCGCCGGTGTGGTAGGGCTCGAGCGTGACGACGGCCCCCGCCACGTGCTGCTTGTGCGATGCCCTGTGCGGGCTCCTGGTGCAGCACGAGAACGGAACGGTGACGTCCGTCCGTGGGAATCCCGACGACGTCTTCAGTCGTGGGTATATTTGCCCCAAAGGGGTGGCCCTACCGGACGTGCAGAACGATCCCGATCGCGTGCGCCAGCCGCTGCGGCGCACCGAGCGCGGGTTCGAGCCCGTGTCGTGGGACGAGGCGCTTCGCGACATCGCCGATCGCATCGGCGTCGTTCAGGAGCGGGGTGGGCGCGATGCCGCTGCGGTGTACATCGGAAACCCCACCGCCCACAGCTACGCGGCGGTGCTGTTCGCGGTGCCGCTGGTGGCCGTGCTGGGCACGCGAAACCTGTATTCGTCGAACTCGCTCGACTCGGCGCCGCGGCAGCTGGCCTCGTACTTTATGTATGGTGCACGCACCCTACTGCCGATACCGGATGGGTGCAGATCCAGCCGGGGCGGCAATGGATCGTGTGACTGCAAACGTCGGCACGCGAAGGTCTGAGCTTGCACGGCGCGGCGGTTCGATCGAAATGCGTCGATATGAAGGACACGGATGTGGCT
>JABFRG010000997.1 GCA_013141295.1 Polyangiaceae bacterium | reverse complement strand
TGAGCTCCTTGGCGTAGATGTCGAGGAGCCGCGAGTGCGCGAGGAGCGCGTCGTCCTCTGCCAGCGGAGGCTCGGCCGCCAGCGACTGCTCCACCAGCTTGGCGATCTCGCGCACCTTGCCGGTCTTGCCGTAGAGCTCCTCGAGGGCCCGGCGGGCCGCGGCGTCGCCGGGCACGTGCTTGAGCACTTCCTGGAAGGCGGCGATGGCCTTCTCGTTCTCGTCGCCGAGGCCGAGGAAGATCTCCCCCGCCTGGCGCAGCATGTCGGCGGCGCGCTCGCGCGGGATGGATCCCTTGGCGGCGCCGGTGAGCACCTCGGCCAAGCGCCGACGATCGCCGCTCTTGTGAAGCTCGCCGGTGAGCCGCGAGAAGGCCCGCTCGTGGGCCGGATTGGCCTGCACCGCGCGCTCGAGATAGCTGCGGGCTCCGAAGTCGTCGGAGAGCACGTCGTAGAAGAAGACCGCGGCCCTGAAGTTGAACTCCGCGATCACCGGGGGCGCATAGGTACGAATGCGCTTACCTTGGGCGATGCCTTCGAAGGCGAAGGCCACCTCCGACGTGCGGTCGTCCCGGAGCGCCGCTTCGGTGAAGCGTTCCCACGCGTCGAGGGCGCCATCGTCCTGGCCGGTGGCCTGCGCGTCGAGGAGCGCGTAGACGATCTCTTCTTCGTTCTCGAGCGTCGCTTCGAAATTGGGCACGGACCGGGGGGGAGGCGGCATGAGCGTTCGGGGCCGCCGATCCTATCAACGTTTCTCCGCGCTTGGGTATATCCCGGCGCGTTTTTTCCGGCCCGCCGCCGAGCTACCGAACGCCGCCGTCACTGGCGTCGCTGGCGTCGGCCGGCGCGGCGCCGTCGACGAGCGGCGCGCCTCCCTCGACGCAGACGCTTCCACCGGCGAACTTCACGAAGCAGGACCAGGTGCCAGCTTTGCAGTCGCACTGGTACCCGTTGAGCGGGTAGCCCACGTACTCGGGGTTGTTGAAGCACGGGCCGAACACGCTGAGCACGCAACTGGGCTCGCTGCTGCAGGCGCCGCTCGGGAGCTGCGAGAACGTGTAGGCCGGCCCCACGCCCGGTCCCTGCTTCGGCGCGCCCTTGGCGGCGCATTCGGGCAGAGCCCCGGAGCTGCTGCTGGACGTGCCGGCGGCGCAGGCGACGAGAAGGCACACGGTGGCGAGCGTTGCGAAGACGACACGTGACGTGCGCGATGAAGACATGGGTTCCCCCGGTGGATGATAGGCCGAGCAACTTGCAGGCAATCCACGTGCCCCGAGCTCTACCGGGCGATTGTGCGACGAACGGCCCGGGGCGCCGTGTGCCAGTGGCACAAGTCCGGATCGCCGCGTCATCGTGATACGCTCGGCCGCGATGGCGACCGGCCAACAGATCACCAGCACCGCGAAGGCGGGTCGCGTCGTGCTCCGCGAGACCATCGCGACCGGCAGCCTGGCGGCCGATCTGTGGCCGTCGGTCTCCGACACCGATCGCTTGAACCGCGCCATCGGCACCAAGGCGGTGGACTTCATCGCCAACGATCGCGCCGCCAGCGCCGCGCGCTTCGTGGGCCGAACCCGGGTCGCCGGTCTACTGCTGGAGTACGAAGAGTTTCCCTTCGAGTGGACCCAAGACGAGCGGCTGAGCGTGGTCCGCCGCATGCGACGCGGTCCCATCGACGAGTACCGATACACCCTCGAGCTGCGGCCCCGGGGCAACGGCACACCGGGCACCGACATCCTGGTCACCCTCGATCTGGCGCCCCGGAGCATTCTCTGGATGCCGCTCATCCAGCTCCTCGGCCGGGCATTCCTGAGCGGCATCGTCGCCTACCTCAAGACCGCCGACCGCGCGGTGGCCGAGAAGCGCGCGCTCCGGCCCGATCCGCCCACGCAGGTGGATACGCTGCGCATTCGCACCGGCGTGGCAGCCCTCGAGCGCGACGGGGTGAGCCCGGAGATCGCCCGCGCGCTGGGCGATCTGCTGCAGAACGGCGCCGACGTCGAGGTGACGCGCATCCGTCCCTTCGAGCGCGCCGACGAGTGGGGCGAAGACCGCATGCGGGTGCTGGGCGCCATGCTGGAAGGCGTGAAGCACGGCCTCCTCGAGCTGCGCTGGAGCATCATCTGCCCGAGCTGCCTCGTCCCCTCCACCACCGTGCAGGCGCTCGAGGAGATCACGCCGCCCGGCCACTGCCAGTTCTGCGACATCAGCTTCGGGCTGGATCTCGATCAAGCGGTGGAGGCCACGTTCGTGCCGCACGCCTCCATTCGCACGCTCGATCCCCGCCCCTTCTGCATCGGCGGCCCGGGACGCACCCCGCACGTGGTGGCGCAGCACGTGTGCGAGGCCGGCGAGGCCGTGCGCTTCACCGCCCCGAAGGCCGCTGGCCGCTACCGCATCTTCGCCCGCGGCGGCGCCACTTCGACCCTCGAGGTCCACGAGAATCACGGCGAAGGCGCCCGCGGCATCGCCCTCGGCGAACGCGCCCTCGAGCCCTCGCACCTCAGCGTGCGCGCCGGCGCCGAGCTCACCGTGAGCAACAACACGAGCGAGCCGCGGCACCTGAAGCTCGAGCGCTTGGCCTTCGCCTCCGCTGCGGCCACCGCCTACACCATCAGCAACGTCCCCGAGTTCAGGCGTTTCTTCTCCAAGGAGCTGCTGAAGCCCAAGACGCCCATGAAGGTGTCGCGGGTCACGCTGCTCTTCAGCGATCTCACCGGCTCCACCGCCCTCTACTCCACGGTGGGCGACGCCGCGGCGTTCCGCTTCGTGGACGATCACTTCGACGTGGTGCAAGGCGCCCTCGAGCCCAACGGCGGCGTGCTGGTGAAGACCATGGGCGACGCGGTCATGGCGTCGTTCCTCGAGCCCAGCGCCGGCGTGCGCGCTTGCCACGCGGCGCTCCTCGCCTTCGACACGTTCCGCAAGACCACCGAGCACGCCGATCTGGTGGGCCTCAAGCTCGGCCTCTACACCGGCCCTTGCTACGTCATCACCGCCAACGACAAGCTCGACTACTTCGGGCAAACCGTGAACCTGGCGGCGCGTCTGCAAGCGCTGGCCGACTCCGGCGAGCTGGTGATGGAAGCCGCGGAGTACGAGGCGCTCCCGGCCTCCGAGCAGGGCTTGTTCCGGGTGGTCGAGCGCTTCGACAAAGTGGTGAAGGGCATCGCCGCGCCAATCCACGTGCTCCGCTTGCTGCCGGTGTGAGCCGCCCGCTCAGCTCGCAGCGCGCGGCATGAGCCCGGCGAGCCACTCCATCACCGCGCGCACCTTGGGCACGCGGTGCTTGGAGCGGTGCACGATGGCCCAAAAATCGCGCCCGGGAATGGGCCCGAGCTCCGCGGCGCCCACCTCGCGGGGCCGCACCTCCTCGACGTCGACCAAGCGACCGGCGAACTTTCGCGGGAGCACCGCCGCGCCGAGCCGCGCCTCCACCGCGAGCCCCAGCGCCTCCACGTCTTCCACCAGCAAACGCGGCGGACGCGAAGCAAAGGCGCGTGCAGCGTGGCGCTGCTCGGAGATGAGCGCGAGCGACCCACAGAGGCCGAGCCACGGGACCTCCGGGCCACGCGACAGCGAGCGCGAGGCGAAGAATCCGAACGACTCGCTGCCCACCTTGCGTCCCAGGAGCTCGCCCTTTGCGGGCCGCGCCAGGCGGAGCGCGATGTCGGCGTCACCGGCGGCCAGACTGGTCGTCTCGTTGCTCGCCAGCAGCCGCAGGCGCAGGTTCGGATAGCTGCGGT
>JABFRG010000432.1 GCA_013141295.1 Polyangiaceae bacterium | reverse complement strand
CCTCCTGAGGTGGTTGGTCAGCAACCCCGCCTTAGGCGACCTTCAATGCATCTTGCACCTACAAATGTGCAGCGAGTTCCAAGGGATCGGAATCGCTATAGAATAAAGATCCTACCAATGAGCCCGGGCTAGCTTCGGGGGTTCCCCAGGGGACGGCGTTGCGCTATGTAGATGGCGCCATGCAAAAGGGATCCCTTCTGATTTTCGCCGGCCTTCCGCTCGTCGTCGCCGGCGTCTTCATGCTCAAGATCACCGGTTTGAACATCTGGTGGGCCATGGTCGCGCTGGGCGCCATCGTGGGCGTCACCGGCGGAATCCAGGTCTCCCTGAACGTGAAGTGACGCGCCTGTCGCAGCTCTGCCATGTCTGACGTCCGCGCACTCAACGAGATGGTGGCGAAGGAGAGCCTCTTCGTCGACCGCATCGTCTCCGAGGTCGGCAAGGTCATCGTCGGCCAGACCTACATGGTCGAACGCATCCTCATCGGGCTGCTGACCGGCGGGCACATCCTGCTCGAAGGCGTCCCCGGCCTCGCCAAGACGCTCACGGTCCGTACGCTGTGCGACGTGATCCACGGTAAGTTCGCGCGGGTGCAGTTTACACCGGATCTGCTCCCGGCCGACCTGGTGGGCACGGTGGTCTACAACCAGCAGCGCGGCGAGTTCACCAGCAAGCTCGGTCCCATCTTCGCCAACCTGGTGCTGGCCGACGAGATCAACCGCGCCCCCGCCAAGGTGCAGAGCGCGCTCCTCGAAGCGATGCAGGAGCGGCAGGTCACCATCGGCGACACCACGTATCCGCTGCCCACGCCGTTCATCGTCATGGCCACGCAGAACCCCATCGAGCAGGAAGGCACCTACGCGCTGCCGGAAGCCCAGGTGGACCGCTTCATGCTCATGATCAAGGTGGGCTACCCCTCGCGGGAAGAAGAGCGGAAGATCATGGACCGCATGACCGGCGTGGGCGATCCGCCCAAGGCCGAGGCCTGCGCCACCCTCGAAGAAATTCTCTCGGCGCGGAATACCATCGCGCAGGTGTACGTCGACGACAAGGTGAAGGACTACATCGTGGACGTGGTGTACGCCACCCGCGAACCGAAGAAGCGCGGACTCAAGGACCTGGCCAAGCTCATCGAGTTCGGCGCATCTCCGCGCGCCAGCATCGCGCTCCTCACCGCGTCCCGCGCCCACGCGTTCATTCGTCGCCGTGGCTACGTGACGCCCGAGGACGTGAAGGCCGTGGGCGCCGACGTACTGCGGCACCGCGTCACCCTCACCTACGAGGCCGACGCAGAGCAGGTCACGCCCGAGGGCGTCATCCGCAAGATCTTCGACACCGTCGAAGTACCGTAGGCTGCGCCATGGGCCCGAGCCTCTTCTCTCGCATCTTCGGGGGAACCGGGGACTCCGGAAGCAACGACCCTGCGGACGAGGCGGCAGCCGAACCGGACGTTCGCGCGGCCCTGCGCAAGATCGAGATCGTCACCGCCCGCATGGCCGATCTGGCGCTCTCCGGCAACTACCGGTCGAGCTTCAAGGGGCAAGGGCTCGCCTTCCGCGAGGTGCGCCCGTACCAGCCCGGCGACGACGTTCGGAGCATCGACTGGAACGTCTCGGCGCGCATGCACGAGGCCTACGTCAAGGTCTTCCAGGAAGAGCGGGAGATGACCGTCATGCTGGCGGTGGACCGCTCGGAGAGCGAGATCTTCGGCACCCGCCGCGCGTCCAAGGCCTTCGTGGCTACGGAAGTATCGGCGCTGGTCGCCTTCAGCGCCATCAAGCACAACGACCGCGTGGGGCTCATCCTGGGCGGCGAACGGGTGGGCCGCATCATCGCCCCCAAGCGCGGCGAGAAGCACGTCATGCGCGTGGTCCGCGAGGTGCTCACCTTCCGCCGCGAGCCGGCGCCGCGAGGTGCGTCGAGGCACGACGAGACGCCGGCTTCACCGCCCTTGGGCGCGCGCACCGATCTTCGCGGCCTCCTCGAGTCGCTGGTGCGCGTGTGCAGGCGCCGAAGCGTCGCCTTCGTGGTCAGCGATTTCTTCGCCGAAGGATACGACGATGCCTTGGCCATCGCCGCGCGCAAGCACGACCTCATCCCGGTGGTGCTCACCGACCCGCGCGATCTGGAGCTCCCGGACGTGGGGCTCTCGTCGTTTCGCGATCCGGAGAGCGGCGCATCGGTGGTGGTCGACACCTCCGACCGCGGCGTCCGTGCACACTACAAGCAATTCATGACGGATCTCATCGCGGCGCGGGCGAAACGATTTCGCAGGCTCGGCCTCGACGCCGTCACCGTGACCACCGACGGCTCCACGGTGGACCCGTTCCGCGCCCTCTTCGCCCGGCGCGCACGCAAGAGGCGCGGGTGAAGGCCGTCCTCGCCACGTCGCTCCTGGCGCTCGCGCTGGCGTCTGCCGTCTCGCCGGCCTTGGCCGAGGACCCGGCGGCCGACGGCGGCGCGCACGTCGGTGGCTGCGTGGAGCGCGTGCCCGCCGGGGCGGCGAGCCCGGTGAAGACCGCCCAGTTCCCGGAGAAGGGCACCGCGGGCTACGGCGTGACGCTGGTGGTCGAAGTGGTCCACAAGAAGGGCGAGCAGGTCCTCACCCGCGACTTCGGCGAGGGCTCGGAGACGGCCATCGCCCTCGGCAAGGCCGGCTTCGCCTTCGCCACGCCGGATGGAGGCGCCGGCGCCGTGACGAAGCCGACCGACGACGGGACGCATCTCGAGATCCCCCTCGTTCCGTTGCCGAAGGTCGCGGGACGCACCACGATGACGCTGCCGGCCATGCCCATCACCGTGAGCCGCAATCGCGGCGACACGTTCACCGGCTGCACGCCGGCGCGCGCCATCGTCGTGGAGGACCCGACGGCGCAGACGCCGGAGGCAACGCCCAAGCCGAACCCCGGTCCCGAGCACCAGCGGGAGGTGTGGACCACGTTGGCCAACACGGTCCGCTATGGCGCCGTTGCGCTGGCCCTGGGTCTGGTCTTCGCCCTCGGATTCCGCCTCTGGCGCCGGCGTCCGAAGGTGCTGCCCCCTCCCCCGCCGCCGCGACCCCCGTGGGAGGTGGCGCTCGATCGCTTGGCGCGGCTCGAGAAGAACGTCGACGCCGCGCGCTTCGATGCCTACGTCGACGAGGTCAACGACATCGTGCGCAGGTACCTCGGCGACCGCTACGGGTTCGAGGGTCTGGAGTCCACCACCGACGAGATCATGGCCGTGGCCAAGGCGCGGGAGCTGACCCGCGAGACGCAGGACGATCTGCGAGAGTTCCTGGGGACCGCCGACCTGGTGAAGTTCGCGCGCGCGGCCGTCACCAAGGACGACTGCCAGCGGGCCCTCGCGGACGGGCTCCGCATCGTCCGCACCACCATTCCGCCGCGGCCGGCGCCGGAGCCCGCTGCGCCGGGCGAGGTACGCGCGTGACCCCCACGCTCCGCCGCGTCCTCGTCCTCACCGGCGGCTTCGTGCTGGTGGTGCTCGTGGCCAGCATTTTCCCCGCCGCCGTGCGCGGCGCGGCGTGGTTCCACGTGACCTGGTTCCATGGAGTGGCCTTCGCGCTCCTCTCGTTGGTCCCGGTGGTGCTGTGGCGCGGAAGCTTCGGGGCCGACGCCGCCGCACCGAAGATGCATCTCTCCACGCTGGCTCCGCTCCTCCTCGGGCCGCGCGGGTTCCGGGCGGCCCTCCGCGACGTGCCGATCATGCTCCGGGCCGCGGCCATCGTGTTCGGCATCGGCGCCCTG
>JABFRG010000049.1 GCA_013141295.1 Polyangiaceae bacterium | reverse complement strand
CCGCTGGTCAGCGTGCACACTCCTGCCCCGCCCCGCCCCCGCGCCGAGCGTGCGGTGGCGTTCGACGACGATCGCGAGCACCTCGATCGCACCAAGCCGCTCCTGATGGTGGTGGAGGACGACGCCTCGTTCGCGTCCATCCTGGTCGATCTGGCGCGCAGCCTGGGTTTCCAGTGCGTGGTGACGCAGACCGCCGACGACGCAGTCGCGCTCGCCTCGGAGCTGGTCCCCAGCTCGGTGGTGCTCGATCTGGGCCTGCCGGATCACTCCGGGCTCTCGGTCCTCGATCGCATGAAGCGAAACCCGGCCACGCGCCACGTGCCGGTGCACGTCATCTCCGGCGCCGATAGCAGCTCGGCGGCGCGCCGGCTCGGCGCGGTGGGCTACCTTCTCAAGCCGGTACGGCGCGACGAGATCGCCGAGGCGCTCACCAAGCTCAAGGAGCGCTTCGCCAGCGTGCGCCGCCTGCTGGTCATCGAGGACGACGCCGTTCAGCGAGACGCCATCTCGCGTCTCCTGGGAGGCCCCGACGTGGAGATCGTGGCGGCGGCCTCGGTGGCCGAGGCGCTCACGCAGATCGCCAAGGTGAGCTTCGACTGCATCGTCACCGATCTCACGCTGCCCGACGGCTCCGGGTACGATCTCCTGGAGCGACTGGCCAAGGACGAAGCCTTCTCGTTCCCGCCGGTCATCGTCTACACCGGCCGGGCCCTCACCGCGCAAGAGGAGGAGCAGCTTCGCCGCTACTCGAGCTCGATCATCGTCAAGGGCGCCCGCTCGCCGGAGCGATTGCTGGACGAGGTGACGCTCTTCCTCCACCAGGTCGCCGCAGAGCTTCCACCGGAACGCCGGCGCATGCTCGAAGGGATCCGCAACCGCGAGGAGGTCTTCGAGGGCCGCACCATCCTCATCGCGGAGGACGACGTTCGCAACGTGTTCGCCCTCACCAGCCTGCTGGAGCCCAAAGGCGTGACCCTGGTGTTCGCGCGCAACGGGCTGCAAGCGCTGGAGGTCCTCGATGGCGGACGGCACATCGACCTCGTGCTCATGGACCTGATGATGCCGGAAATGGACGGGCTCACCGCCATCGTGGAGATCCGCAAGCGCGGCGGCGCGTTGGCCAAGGTGCCGATCATCGCGCTCACCGCCAAGGCGATGCCCGACGATCAGGAGCGATGTCTGCAGGCGGGCGCCAACGACTACATCGCCAAGCCCTTCGACGTCGAAATCCTCCTCTCCCTCGTGCGCGTGTGGCTGGCGTAGCCGTGGGCGACACGTTCGACATCGAGCTTCGGCTGCTGCTCGAAGCCATTCACATGCGCTACCACTACGACTTTCGTGGCTACGCCGAGGCCTCGCTGCGAAGGCGCGTGGCAGCGGCCCTGCCCAAGCTCGGCTGCGACACGGTCTCGCGGCTGCAAGAGCGGGTGCTCCACGAGCCGGCCGCCTTCGCGGAGCTGGTGGAGCAGCTCACCGTGCAGGTGAGCGAGATGTTCCGCGACCCGTCCTACTTTCTCACCTTCCGCAAGCAGGTTGTCCCGGTGCTGGCCACCTACCCTTCGCTGCGGCTGTGGGTGCCGGGATGCAGCGCTGGCGAAGAGGTGTATTCGCTCGCCATCATCCTGCGCGAGGAGGGCCTCCTCGATCGCACGATGATCTACGCCACCGACATCAACCCGCGGGCGCTGGAGAAGGCCGAGGCCGGCGTGTACCCCCTCTCGAACGTGGCGACCTTCACCGCCAACCATCGCGCCGCGGGCGGACCGTGCTCGCTCTCGCAGTACTACTCGGCCGCCTACGGCGCCGCCCTGTTCGATCGCTCTTTGCGCAAGCACATGGTCTTCTCGGACCACAGTCTGGCCACCGACAACGTCTTCGCCGAGGTGCAGCTGGTGTCGTGCCGCAACGTGCTCATCTACTTCAACCGCACGCTCCAGGACCGCGCCCTGGGGGTCATGAAGGACGCCCTCTGTCGTCGCGGCTTCCTCGGTCTCGGTACCAAGGAGACCCTGCGCTTCTCCGCGCATGCCGATGCGTTCTCCGACTTCGTCGAGGAGGACCGATGGTACCGGCGCCTGTGACGCCCGGCGCGCGGATCGCCGCCACGCCGCTGGTGGAGGCGGTGGTGGTCGGCGCCTCGGCCGGAGGGGTCAAGGCGCTGCAGTCCATCCTGCCGCGGCTCTCCCGTTGCCGGGTGCCCATCCTGGTGGTCGTCCACCTTCCGCCGCGCCGCAAGAGCCTGCTCTCCGAGCTGTTCGCGCCCTATTGCGAAGGGACGGTGCGAGAGCCGTTCGACAAGGAGCCGGTGTCGCCCGGGGTGTGGTTCGCCGCGCCGGACTACCACTTGATGGTGGAGCGGGACCGGACCTTCAGCCTGACCCGCGACGCGCCGGTGTGGTTCTCGCGCCCGTCCATCGACGTTTTGTTCGAATCGGCGGCGGAAGCCTATGGGCCCGCCCTGGTGGCGGTGGTCCTCACCGGCGCCAACGCCGACGGCGCAGCCGGCGCCAGAGCCGTGCGCGACGCCGGAGGTACGGTCGCCGTGGAGGCGCCGGAATTGGCAGAAGTACCCACCATGCCCCGCGCCGCCATCGCCCTCGCGGCGCCCCAGTTCGTGGGCTCGCTGGACGAGGTGGCGACGTTCGTCTGTGGTAGAGCGGAGGTTTCATGAAGCGCGAAAGGTCACCTGCAAAGTTCCTCCTGGTCGACGATCTCGAGGAGAACCTGCTCGTCCTGGAGGCGACGTTGCGCCGTCCGGGGCTCGACCTCGTCCTGGCGCGGTCCGGGCGCGAGGCGCTGGAGCTCTTGCTGGTGCACGAGTTCGCGCTCGCCATCATCGACGTGCAGATGCCCGAGATGGATGGCTTCGAGCTGGCGGAGCTCATGCGGGGCGCGGAGCGGACCCGGAGCATCCCCATCATCTTCCTCACCGCCGGCATTCGCGACGGCAAGAACCTCTTCGCGGGGTATCAGGCGGGCGCCGTCGATTTTCTCTTCAAGCCCTTCGATACCGACATCCTCAAGCACAAGACCAACACCTTCCTCGAGCTGTACGAGCAGCGGCGCGAGCTCGCCGAGACCCTGCGCCTGAACGAGGAGCTGGTGGCCATCGTGAGCCACGACCTGCGCACGCCCCTCTCCGCCATCCTCATGGCCGCCGACATCGTTCGTTCGAGCGCCCAGGAGCCGGCCGCGCTCAAGGCAGCCGAGCGCATCGAGAGCAGCGGACGCCGCATGACCCGCATCATCCAGGACCTCCTCGATCTCTCGCGGGCGCGCCTGGGCAGCGGAATTCCCATCCAGCGCGCGAACGTCGATCTGGTGGCGCTCGCCAAGAAGGCGGTGGCCGAAGTGCGCGCCACCGCGCCCCACTGCGAGATCGAGATGAAGAGCGACACCCACCTGGAAGGGAGCTGGGACGGCCCCCGGCTCGAGCAGGTGCTCACCAACCTGCTGGCCAATGCGGTGCGGCACGGGGCCGGCTCGGTGGTGGAGGTGACGGTGGGCCGCTGCTCGCCCGAGGACGCCGCCATTTCCGTGCACAATGCAGGCGTCATCGAGCCGGAGGCGCGCGCGTCGCTCTTCGAAGCCTTCCAGCAGCGTCCGGATCGCGACAAGCGCGAGGGGCTGGGCCTGGGGCTCTACATCGTCGATCAGATCGTCCACGCGCACGGCGGCAAGGTGAGCGTTCAGTCGTCCGCGCAGGGCGGGACCACCTTCCAGGTGACCCTACCCACCTCGCACCCCGCCGGCGCAGCCTGAGGCTCAGGCCGCGAGCGGAGCGCGGACCTTCCGGCGAACCAGCGGAAGTACCGTCTCCGCACGCTCGCGCACCTCGCTGATCTGGCCGATGGCGATGATGGTGCGATCCGAAGACGGGGCCTGGACGATCTCGTTCTCGGCGTCGAGGGCGGCGTCGAAGGCATCGGCGAACTCCGTCACCGAGGCGTGCCGCTCGGCGGCGTCGCGGGAGAAGGCCCGCTCGAACAGCGCGTCCACCGCTGGGCCGAGGTCGCTGCGAAAGGTGCTGGGCGCGATCCGCGGACCCTGGGTGGTGGCGTAGAGGATGGACTCGATGGAGTCGCCGTCGAAGGGCGAGCGCCCGGTGAGCACCGTGTACGCCAGCGCGGCGAGCCCCCACACGTCCCAGTGATTGGAAATCTCCGTGGGCGCGCAGATCTGCTCGGGGCTCATGGCGGAAGGCGTCCCCGAGGGGTGCACGTCGCTGGCGAAGGGGGCTTCGTCCTTGGCGCGCGCCACGCCGAAGTCGATGAGCTTCACGCGCAGAGCCCCTTCTCCATCACTGACCACCACGTTCTCGGGCTTCACGTCACCGTGCACCACGCCCGCCTCGTGCACCGCAGCGAGGGCCCGCGACAGTTGCCGGACGACGATCTGTGCTTCCGGCACCGAGAGCACGCCGGCGCGGTCCATGCGGGTCGCCAGGTCCTCGCCATCGAGCTTCTCCAGGACGATGTACGGCGATGCGTTCTCCGGGGCTTTGCAATCGAGCACGCGCACCACATGCGGGCTGTCGACGCGGGCGGTGAGACGCGCCTCGCGCACGAGCCGCGCACGGAACTCTTCGATGCCACTGAAGGCGTCGGACAGAACCTTGACCGCGACGTCGCGCCCCAGGAACCGATGATGGGCGCTCCAGACGTTGCCCATGCCACCCTCACCGAGGGAACCGATAAGTCGAAGAGAGCCGTCGAGAAGCATGATGGACCTCAGACGCAACGGTCGTGCCAGAGCTTCCGCGGCCCTGTGCTCGTGGGCCGCGCGTGGGTGCTCGGGGCAGTTCGTCCCGGATGCGCCAGTTCGCCACGTGCAGCGCCAGAGTCGCTTCACCGGGCGCACCTCCGGGAGCCGCCAGAATCCGCAACGCCGCGCAGGGCCGCGGCGAGGCACGCACCTTGCTCCTCCGCCACGACATGTCGACCTACCGCACTGTCCGCCTCATCGTCGCGGATCGCGACGCCAGCTGGTTTCCCTACCTGGCAAGCCCCGTGGATGGGGAAGCCGTCGTGGTAGCGCGCCTTCCCAAGGAGGCGCCGTCCACTTTCGCGAGCCGCGTGCAGGAGCGCACCACCGAGCTGGTGCGCGACGCCATCGTGGAGGTGACCTACGTGAAGGGCAGCTCCGATGATCGGTGCCACGACACGGTGTTGTCGGCGCTCCGACATAGCCACGGCATCCGGCCGGTAGTGGAGCACGCACCGGTGGGCCCCGTTGCCACCCCTGCGCGCCGCCGTGGCGCCCTTGCAAACTCGCCACAATTGTAGCATTATGCCCCAGCACGCGTTGCCCCCTCCCTGCTGCGATTGAATGATTGCGCGGACTTAGGAGCCGGTCCGGGACGTGCACTGGCGGCTGTCGTGGAACTCCGGGCCCTGTTGACTCTCCAAGATCTGGCGACCGCCCTGCGGGCGCTCACGCCGCTACGCATCCTCATCGACAAGGAGGGCGAGCGCTACGTGGAGCTCGCCCCACCCAGCGAGGTGACGTTGGTGGAGGGCGCTGGGCTCCACGTGCGAACCAGCGGCGCCGTGCAGTGGAGCGTCGCGGGGGTGGGAATCCGCGCGAACGTGCTCGCGGTGGACGTGCTCCTTCGCCCTTCGGTGGAGAGCACCCCGCGCGGTCCGGCGTTGCGCTTCGCGCTCGAGCTCTCCAATCTGGACCTCCAGCATTCGCCGGGGCTCGTGGATAGCACCATCCTCGGGCAGGTGAACGCCGCGCTGGTGGATGAAGACAACGCGCTCCGTTGGTACTTCGCGGAGACGCTCCAGGTGGGGACCGACCTGCCGCGCGTGCTGCCCAAGACCCACCTCGACTTTCAGGCGAGCGGAGCGGACGTACACGTGACCGCAGCCGAGCTCATTCTTTCTATGCCGGTACGTTTCGACGTAGCGCGAGACACGGACCTCCAAGCCCAAGGGACGACGCCATGAGCAAGAGCAACGGACGAGTATTCATCGTGGACGACGACGAGAGCATGTGCGACGTGCTCTCTGCCTCGCTGGAACGGCAAGGGTTCGGCACCTCCACCTTCACGATGCCGCAAGACGCGCTCGATGCTCTGAACGCCGAAGGAGAGATCGACGCGGTGATCACCGACGTCGGGATGACCGAGATGAGCGGATTCGCCCTCTGCGAACGCATCGTGGGCATGCGGCCGGGTCTCCCGGTCATCGTGCTCACCGGCCAGGGCTCGATGGAAGCGGCGGTGACCGCCATGCGCGTCGGCGCCTACGACTTCTTGACGAAGCCGGTGGACACCAAGGTCCTCTCCCTCTCCATCAGCCGAGCGGTGCAGCACAGGCGGCTGCAAGAAGAAGTGGTGCGCCTGCGAAGCGCCGTTGCCGAGAACAAGAAGCCGCGAAGCGTCGTGGGCAGCGGCGTGGCCATGCGACGGGTCTACGAGCTCATCGACCGCGTGGCTCCCAGCGATGCCTCGGTCCTGATCTTCGGCGAAACCGGCACCGGCAAGGAGCTCATCGCGCGCGCCATTCACACCGGCTCTCCGCGCGCCGACAAACCCTTCGTGGCCATCAACTGCGCGGCAGTACCGGCGTCGCTCATCGAGAGCGAGCTCTTCGGGCACGCCCGCGGCGCCTTCACCGACGCGAAATCCGAGCGCAAGGGCTTGTTCCAGCAGGCCTCCGGCGGAACGCTGTTCCTCGACGAGATCGGCGAGCTTCCCATCGACATGCAGCCCAAGCTCCTGCGCGCGCTCCAGGAGCGCAAGGTGCGGCCGGTGGGCTCCAACGCCGAGATTCCGTTCGACGCGCGCATCGTGGCCGCCACCAACCGCGACCTCGAGGCCGAGGTGTTCCACAAGCGCTTCCGAGAAGACCTCTACTACCGCATCAACGTGGTGCAGATCGATCTCCCGCCGCTGCGCAGCCGTGGTCAAGACGTGCTGGAGCTGGCCGCCCACTTCCTCGCCGAGTTCTCCCGGCGCGGTGGGCGCGAGAAGGCGCTGGTGCTCTCCAACGGCGCTGCCGAGAAGATCGTGCACTACGAGTGGCCGGGCAACGTCCGCGAGCTCGAGAACTCCATGGAGCGCGCGGTGGCCCTGGCGCGCTACGGCGAGATCATGGTCGACGACCTGCCGGACCGCGTTCGCGCCTACCGTCCCAACCAGTTCGTCATCGCGGCCGACGACGCCAGCGAGGTGGTGAGCCTCCAGGAGCTCGAGCGCCGATACATCGAGCGGGTGCTCAAGCTGGTGGGCGACAACAAGTCGCGCGCCGCGCAGATTCTCGGCGTCGACCGCCGCACCCTCTATCGAAAGCTCGAACGCTTCGAGGAGGAGAAGAACGCAAGCGCCGGCGGCATGCCGCCCCAGCAAAGCGCGCCCGCGGCTCCCGCCGCAGGGACTGCCTGATGACCGCGAAGGCGCCTGCTTCACCGGAGGCGTTCGCCTACGTGACGCAGCAGCTCCTGCGCCAAGTCGCGCACGACATTCGCTCGCCGGCCGGCGTGGTGCAAAACGCCATCGAAGAGCTCTCGCAGCGAGAGACGCCGGAAGAACGAGCCGCCATGATGGTCATGGCCAATCGCGGCGTACGGCGCCTCCTCCGGCTGGCCGATCGCCTCTCCATGGTGGCGGAGCTGCAGCGGGGCGTGAGCTTCGACCGGCAGCCCGGCGACTTGCGCAACCTGGTCGACACCGCCACCGAGCACGCCCTCCTCCTTCAAGGTCGACGCAACGTGGTGCTGGACCGCGCCATCGGCGACGACGCGCTGTCGCTTCCCCTCGACGCGCGCTGGCTCTCGGCGGCCACCTGCGAAGTGGTGTCCAACGCGCTTCGCTTCGCTCGCAGCCGCGTGCAGGTGACCATGAGGCCCACGGAGAAGTCGGTACAGCTGGTGGTGGAAGACGACGGGCCGGGGTTTCCCGAGGGGTTCGATCCCGCCGGGTCCTTCGCACCGCGCGAGGGCGTGCAAGGGCTCGGCCTCTCGCTCGCCATGGCCATCGACGTGTGCAAGGGGCACGCGGGCGATCTACGCATCCACCGCAGCACGCTACCTCCGTATCGCGCGGGCGCCGCCGGCGCGGCGGTGACCCTCGAGATTTCGCGCTAGAGCACCGAACAGGTTGAAGACCGCCGACGCGGAGCCGAAACTAGGCCCCCTCGTTCTCCTGCGAGAGATGCGCGGCAGATTCGCACGCGCGCCTCCGTCGCACCGCGGCAGCGGGACAAAGCGGCGAGACCGCCGGCAACTCGTGGAAGGCCAAGCTAGCGTCGGGTGGCGTCATGGTCGGTGCGGCGGCACTGCGGAACACGACGGCGACGGTTCGAACTCTCTCCGCAATGCCAATCCGCTCTGCGGCTGCGATGGCGCCTCAGGTGTGGCGTGATGGAAAGGTAGGCGCGCGAGAAGACCGCGTAAGTCCGCGTGTTTCGCGTGGCACGCGCGCTGCACATCGCCCCCTTCACACCATCAACCCTTGAAGGGAGCTCGATTCATGTTCCGTACGACCACCGCCATCACCGCTCTTTCGCTGCTTGCGCTCTCCACCGTCGCCGGGTGCGACAAGTCCGCCGACAAGAAGGCGGAAGAAGTCGCGGAGGCCCAGCGCACCGCGAATCAGCGGAGCGTCGAGGCGCAGAACGAGGCCAACGACAAGGCGAACAAGGCCCAGATCGAAGCCAACGATACTATCGTGAAGGAGCAGAACAAGGCCGCCGCCAAGGCCGACGATCTCAACAAGGACCTCGCCGTGAAGCGTGAGGACCTGCGAAAGAGCCTGGAGAAGGACCTGGCGTCCGTCGACAAGCGGGTCATCGACCTCCGAACCAAGGTCAGCACCGCCAAGAACACCAAGACCCCCAAGGCCGACCTGGAAGCCGCCATCAAGGACGTGCAGGGCCAGTCCGACGCGCTGAAGAAGTCCATCTCCAACGTGGCGGCCACCACCGCCGACTCGTTCGAGGCCACCAAGACCAACCTCGAGACGCAGGTCTCGGCGCTGGCCAAGTCGCTCGACGACATCGAGAAGAAGGTGTGACCATGACCGCCAACAAGAAGCCCGAGCCGCGCGTGACGCCGGCAACCCCCGCCGATCAATCCGCCAAGGAAGTGGAAGGCGAGGGCAGCTACACCGCCACCCACAACTACAACGAGGGCGTCGAGCGCTCGGTGCAGCGCGGGGACACCGCGTCGCTGGCAGAGGACGCGAAGCAGGCGCTCGAAGGCGAGGAGGGGGACGCCCTCCGGGACGCCGAGCGCAAGGGACGCAACGCCCAGATTCCGTCGTCCGACCGCAAGGCCTGAGCCCCGCGGCAACGTAGAGGCCCCGTCACCGAGAGGTGGTCGGGGCCTTCGTCGTTCGAGCACGCACGGATGCAGGATGCACGCGATTGACGAAGTAGCGGTATCAGGTCGGCGGCGCTTCGCCGGGCCCCTGCGGGGATGGCTGCTCCGGTGCAGCCTCGCGGAGCTCCACCCGCGGCGCCTCTGGCTGCGTGGGTGGAGCAACCGCCTCGCTGCGGCCCATCTTGTCCTCGAGCGCAGCCCGGAGCGCAGCGACTGCAGCTGCATCGGTTTCTCCGAAGGCCTCGGTGCCGTTCTCGATGCAGTGGGCGAGCGACTTACCTTCCGCCTGCTGTAGGCGATACGTGAACGACATCATGGAGCCGGCCTGAGCGAAATTCGTGCCGCGGTCCAGGTCACCTGGGCAAAGGGAAATGGCGTGGGGGCCCCGCTTCGAGCGAGACGATTTGCCTCGCTGCGCCGCATCGCCTCGATCTTGGTTCTCGGGTCGCGACCCACTACGATACACGCTCGACTGTTCCCGGATGTCTGCCTCCTCCACCCCGAAGTCTTCCGCATCGGTTGCGCCGCTCGCTCCCGCCGACCTCGGAGCGCTCCTCGACCGCCTCGAGGTCGCCCTGCTCGCCGCCGATGGCGAGGATCGGATCGTGTTCGCAAACCGCACCGCCGAGCGACTCCTCGGAACGACGGTCGACGCTCTCCACGGTCTCGCCGTCGAAGGCGCCTTGCGCCTCGTGGATCCGCAGGTCGCGCTGGCCACGCCGCTGCTGGAGCCGCACGCGCTCACACTGGCGCCGCGGGGCGCGCGGCACGCGGCACTGCGCGTCGCGGTCGTGCCGCTGAAAGAAGGTGATGGGGCTCGATACGGCGCCGCCGTGGCCCTGGCCGAACGCATCGAGGCCGCGGACGCGGAGCGCGACGACCTGCTGGCGTACTACCAGTTCGTGATCGAGGCCATGCCCCAGATGGTGTGGACCGCGGGCCCCGACGGCGCCGTGGACTACATGAACGTGCGCTGGCGCGAGTACACGGGGCTCCGCGACGAAGAGCTCCTGGGTTGGGCCTGGCAGACGGCGCTGCACCCGGACGACCGGGAGCGATGCGCACACGTCTGGCGCACGAGCGTCGAGGGCGGCAACGTGTACGACATCGAGTACCGCTGGCGGCGTGCCGACGGGATGTACCGCTGGATGCTGGGGCGCGCGGTGCCGTTGCGCGATCGCGACGGCCGCGTCACACGGTGGTTCGGCACCTGCACCGACATCGACGATCAGAAGATGCTGCTCGAAGAGCGACAACGCCTGCTGGCCGATCTCGAGTCCAAGCAGGCGCTCCTCGACACCATCATCCAGCAGATGCCCGCCGGCATCGTGGCGCGCGACGCCAAGACCGGGCAGCTGCTCTTCAGCAACACCCAGTTCCAGTCGATGGTGGGCGCTTCCGTGCCGGTCGCTCTCCAGCACTTCGTGGGCGACAACCCCATTCGTCACGCCGACGGACGCGCGTACGCGATGGCGGAGCTGCCCATGGTTCGCGCGATGACCCGCGGCGAAGTCGTGGTGGACGAGGAGTTCAGCATGCGGCGCTCGGACGGTAGCGAGGGGGCCTTCCGCTGCAGCGCCACCCCCATCTGGGGATCGAAGGGCGAAATTCTCGCGGGAGCGCTCAGCCTCCTGGACGTCACCGACGTCAAGAAGCGTGAGCGCGAGCGGCTGGGTCTCTTGGCTGCCGAGAAGGCGGCGCGCGCCGAAGCCGAAGCGGCCAACCGCGCGAAAGACGAGTTTCTCGCCATGGCCTCTCACGAGCTGCGAACGCCGCTCAATGCGATTCTCGGCTGGGCCCAGCTGTTGCGGTCGGGCCAGCTCGACGCGAGCGCCCACCTGCGCGCGGTGGAGACCATCGAGCGTAACGGCAGGGCGCAGGTGCAGCTCATCGAAGACATCCTGGACGGTTCGCGCATCATCACCGGGAAGCTGCACCTCGAGGTGCGCCCGTTCGAGATGAACGAGCTGGTGCGGGCGGCCCTGGACGCGGTGCGCCCGGCTGCGGAGGCAAAGCAGATTCGCCTGGAGCACAGCGCGCTCGCCGAGCCGCTCCGCATGCTGGGCGACGCGGAGCGCCTTCAGCAGGTGGTGTGGAACCTCCTGAGCAACGCGCTGAAGTTCACCCCCAAGGGCGGCACGGTCGCGGTGAAGTGCACACGTACCGGCGACGACGTCGAGATCGTGGTCCGCGACGACGGACAGGGCATCGCGCCGGACTTTCTTCCCCACGTCTTCGAGCGCTTTCGCCAGGCAGAGGGGAGCACCACCCGGCGACACGGCGGCCTCGGGCTGGGCCTGGCGCTGGTCCGGCACCTGACGGAAGCCCACGGCGGCACGGTGCGCGCGGAGAGCCAAGGGCCGGGAAAGGGCGCTGCGTTCTACGTGCACCTTCCCATGAGCGCGGTCGCATCCGAGCGGCCGTCCCTGCCGTCCCGGGCGGGCGAAACCGACCGCGCCACGCCGACCACGCTCTCGGCGCCGCAGCTCCAGGGCGTCACCGCGCTGGTGGTGGACGACGAGGCAGACGCCCGCGATCTGGTGGCCACGGTGCTCAGGTCGAAGGGCGCCATCGTCACCACCGCGGCCGGGGCCGAAGAGGGCCTTCGGCTGATCCTGCGCAATCCGCCCATGGTCCTCCTCTCCGACATCGCGATGCCGGAGGTCGACGGATACACGTTCCTCGCCCAGGTTCGCACCGCCACCGGCGCGGCCGGCGCCACCCTGCCCGCCATCGCCATCACCGCGTACGCCCGCGAAGAGGACCGCAGGCGCGCTGCGAACGCGGGGTTCCAGGCGCACGTGGCCAAGCCGGTGGAGCCGGAGCCGCTCATCGCCGCGGTGGCCAATCTGGTCCCGGCGGTCCGCGAGGCGCCGACGTCACGGAGCCCGCGCGCGCCACGGCCGGAGGCGTTCCAGAAGCTGACGAGGGCTCTCGAGCTCCACGGGATCACCGCCGCGCTGCGCATTCTCAACGCGCGAAGCGCGCACCGCTTCACGGCAGTGTATCGCCTCGACGGGGCGATGCTCCGGAACGTAGCCATGGTGGACTCCGAGGACGCCCAGGTGGAGCGCGGTGACGACGTGCCGCTCGAGGCATCGTATTGCTCGCTCGTCACCGCCCGGGGGCACACCTTCACCACCGAGGACGCGGCCGAGGACGATAGGCTCCGGCAGCATCCGGCGCGAGACGTCGTACGCTCCTACTGCGGCACCGTGCTGCGCGACGCCGAAGGGCGGCCGATGGGAACGCTCTGCCACTTCGATCCATCGCCGTGCGACATCCCGGTGTCCGAGATCCCGCTCCTCGAGGCCCTCGCGCCGTACGTGGCCACGCGGCTCCTCCGCGAAGGCTAGACGGCCCTTCGAAAGTGGCTGCCGCCGGCGAGGATCTGCCGGAGCTCCTGCGCTTCGACCGGTTTGACCAGCACCGCATCGAAGCCCGCGGCGAGCGCCTCCGCCTGCTGCTCGCGGGAGCCGTAACCGGTGAGCGCCACCAGCGTGGTGTCTTTCATGGTCGCGTCGGCGCGAACCCGGCGCGCGATCTCGTAGCCGTCGATTCCCGGAAGACCGATGTCGACCACCGCCACGTCCGGCCGCGAACGCTCGATGAGCTCGAGGCCTTCGACGCCGTGCGACGCGCACTCCACCTGATGGCCCCACGACTCGATGGACATCGCGAGGAGCTCCTGGAGATCGCTGTTGTCGTCGACCACCACGATGCGGCGGCCCTGAGCAGGCGGCGCGACGCTCTCCCGCGCGGGCGGAGGCGCCGGTTCCGCGGCCGCGGGCGCGACCCTCGGGAGCTTCACCTCGAACTCGCTGCCGAGCCCGAGCCCCTCGCTCTTGGCGCCGATGGTCCCTTCGTGGAGCTCCACCAGCGCGCGCGCCAGCGCCAGCCCCACGCCGAGACCACCCTGGGAACGAGCCAGCGGCACGTCGCCCTGCGAGAAGACCGAGAACAGTCGCGAGAGCGTCTTGGGAGTCATCCCGACCCCGTCGTCGCGCACCACGATGCGCGCCATGGACGCTTCTTCCGCGGCCTCTGGGCTCAGCGACAACTCGCAGGCGATATGGCCACCGCTCGGCGTGTATTTGCTCGCGTTGTGCAGCAGGTTGACGAACAACTGTTCGAGCCGAGCCTCGTCACCCTCCACCCACACCGGCGTCTCCGGGAGGGCGAGCCGTAGCTCTTGCTGCCGCGCTTCCGAGGCGGTCGATCGCACCGTGCGCACGGCGGACTCGAGGATCACCCCGAGGTCGACCACCTTTCGCTGGAGCGCGATGGTGCCGCGGGTGACGCGTGCCACGTCCAGGAGATCGTCCACCAGCCGCGCCAAGTGCCTTGCCTGCCTCTCGACGACGGCGAGGCTTTGCACTGCCGAGGGTTGCACGCCCTCGCGCAAAATGGGTACCGCCACGGTGATGGCCGCGAGCGGATTTCGCAGCTCGTGCGCGAGCATCGCCAGGAACTCGTTCTTGCGCTCGTCGGCGTCGCGGAGCTGCAGCGCCCGGCGACGCAGCTCTTCTTCCGCGCGCTTGAGGCGCAGGAGCGAGCGCACGGTCGCCAGGAGCTCTTGCTCTTCGAAGGGCTCCGCCAGATACCCGTCGGCACCGGCGTCCAGGCTCTGGACCTTCTTGGCGGTGGTGAAGCTAGCCGACGAGGTATGGAGCACCTTCACCGGCCGCGCACTCGGACCCCGCCGAAGCTGCGCGCACACCTCGAAGCCATCCATGTCCGGCAACTTCACGTCGAGAATGACGAGATCCGGGAGCTCTTCGGCCACGCGGGTGAGGGCTTCGGCGCCGGTCCCCATCTCGACCACAGTGTAGCCGGTGCTACGAAGCAGCGCGCTCACGGCGGCTCGTGCCTCGCTGACATCGTGGACGTTGAAGATGGTGCCCGAGGGGGGGTCGACGAGTCTATCGGGCATCGCGCGATCCCGCCGGAGGCAATGCGGCGGCGCCGCCTTGCCCATGAAGCCGACAACGTAGGCGAGTGAAATCAGACATGCGGCCGAGGCGGGAGCTGCAACCTCCACGCCAGCTGCCAAACTAACGAATCGGCTCGCTTTCGTCTCTCCGTTTGTGACGAATTGCCTCAGTGTGGCATTCCGGTCGCTCCCAGTTCGCGCGGCGAGCGTCGCAGATTCGCTCCCGATCGGACCTTGGAACAAGGACGTTCTGCGACCTGGTACTGGTGGCCACGGGTCGCCGAGGCCAGGCTGCGCGCATGTCGTTTCCGCGGAGCAGCTGGGTGGGGGCGGACGAGGGCAGACCGCTGGTGCTGCCCGGTTGGAGCATGCGGGTGAAGGTCGCCGCCGAGGACACCCTGGGCGCGATGACGCTGCTGGAGGCCCGCATGGTGGCGGGCCACGGAGGCCCCGCGGAGCACGTGCACGTGGGGCACGACGAGGCGTTCTTCGTGCTCGCGGGCGAGCTGCGGTTCCGGGTCGGCGACCGATATCGAACGGCGACCGTGGGCGAGACCGTCTTCGCGTCGCGAGGCCTGGCGCACGGCTTCTCGAACCCGGGGCAGCGCGAGGCACACTACCTGGTGGCACTGACGCCATCGGGGTACGAGCGCTACTTCGAGCGGCTGGCGGAGCTCCTCCGCGCCGAGGGCGCGATGCCCTCGCCTTCGCGGCTCGCGGCCCTGATGGCGGAGCACGGCACGTTCCTGGCGGAGCCGCTGGATCTACCCCGCAGCGCCGTAGCGCAACTGCACGAGACCGCTCCCGAAGGTCGACGAGGCGAGGAGCCGTAGCCGTCGATCGACCGGTATGGCCCCGAAGAGCGGGCGCCCTTTGCCGAGGAGCACCGGCACCACCGAGAGCGTGAGGTCGTCCACCAGGCCGGCGGCGAGGAACTGCCGAATGACCACGCCCCCGTCCACATAGATGCGGCGAACGCCGGCCAGCGTCTCCAGCAGCGCTTCCGGCGGGCCCTCGAACGAGGTCTCACCGTGGCGGGGCTGCGGGAGCGGCCGGCGCGTGAGCACCACGCAGCGCTTGCCGTCGAAGGGCCACGCAGGGAACGCGAGCACCTGATCGTAGGTGTGGCGGCCCAGCACCACCGCGTCGACGGAGTCCATGAACGCGCGATACCCGTAGTCCTCACCGGGCATCTCCACTTGGGAGAGCCAGTCGATGGATCCGTCTTCGCGGGCGATGAAGCCGTCGAGGCTCACCGCGATGTACACCGAGCATCGGGGTCGCATGGAGGTGGCATCGCACGGCAGCCTGACAGAGGTAGGTCAGGTTTGTGCGCGTCCGCTCCGAGGCCGTCTTTTCCGGCGTCGGGCGAAATGGCAAGGGCGCGCAGCTGAACCTTGCACCTACCCTTTCCTACACTATGATGCGCCGCCATGAAGCGCCTCGCAGCCGTCCTCTCGTTCGCCCTCCTCGCCGCCGCCTGCGGCGACAGCAGCCCCGCCGCGCCGTCGCCGAACGGGTCCGTCGATGCCGGGAGCGACGGCAGCACCGTCGGCCTCTCCGGACTGCGTGCCGACTGGCGACAGATGGCTGCACAGTACATGGAAGGCCGCGCCGACAACTGGCTCACCTCGCCGCCCAAGGTCAGCAACATCGGCTGCGCGATGTCGTGCCACACGACCTACCCGTACACCCTCGCCCGCCACGCCCTCACCGGCGACATCGCGACCCCCAAGGCCGCGCTCGCGCGCCAACGCTTCGAGGGCCGCGTCGCCGAGGGCGTGGGCGCCACGCCGTTCTACGGCAGCAACGCCGACGCGAAGACCAAGGAATCCTTGGCCACCGAAGCGCTGCTCAACGCCACGGCGCTGTCGCTCGACGACGTGTGGTCGAAGCGGCCCATCTCGCCGGCCTCCACCGCCGCGCTCGACCTGATGTGGAAGACGCAGAACGCCGAGGGCACCTGGGCGTGGCTGGAGTTCAACCTGGAGCCGTGGGAGACGCGCAACGACTACGGCGCCGCCATGGCGGTGCTCCTCCTGGGATCGATTCCCGAGAACACCACCACGGGTCAGGCCGCGGGCACCACCAAGCTCCTCGGGTACCTGCGGGGGCGCCTGCCCACCATGGCCCTGCACGATCGCGCGACGCTGCTGTGGACCAGCGGCTACCTCAAGGACTCCATCTCCAACGACCAGCGCGCAGCCATCGCCACCGAGGTGGCGGGCAAGCAGCTGGAAGACGGCGGCTTCTCGGCGGGCGGCTGGGGCAAGGGCTCGCGTGCGACGCAAGTCGCCGGCACCAGCGATGGCTACGCGACCGCCCTGGCGACGCTCGCGCTCTGCCACGAGACCGGCCACGAAGCCGCGGTGCAGAAGGGCCTGCAGTGGCTCGCGCAGAGCCAGGCCGAGGATGGATCGTGGCCGGGGCAGTCGGTGAACACCACTTCGTCGCGCGCGAAGACCTTCATGACCGACGCCGCCACCGCCTACGCGGTGCTCGCGCTCACGCAGTGCGGCAAGCAGTAGCAGCCGCGCTGTAGAGAGCGCGCACGTGGCATCCGGTCCGCAGTGAATGCCAGCTTCGGCGGCGGCACCTATGCCGCTCTACGATGCGGCTTTCTTCCTTCCTCTTCTTCCTCGCGCCGTGGCTCGCGCTGGCCGGCACCGCCCACGCGGAGGGCAGCGCGCAGCTCTCGTGGACGCGCGGTGAAGGCGCCGAGACGTGCGCGACGCGCGCCGAGATCGCCCGGCGGGTGGCCGCGCGCTTGGGGCGAGACCCCTTCGTCGTGCGCGCCGGCGAAGACTCCCTCGCCCTCGAAGGTGTGGTGGACCGCGCTCCCGGGGGCGCCTACCGAGCACGCATCTACGCGGAGCCTCCGGCGTGCGGGAACGCCACATGTCCGCGCGTCGTGCGCGAGCTCATCGGCGACGCCGCGAGCTGCGCGTCGCTCGACGGCGCGGTGGTGCTGGCGCTGGCGCTGACCATCGATCCGACCGCGCTCTCTGCCCCGGTGCCCTCGCCGCCCCACGCACCGGAGGCGCCTCCCCCGGTGGCGACGCATCCGGTGCCGGTGAGACGCGAGGTGCCGGCAGCCATGGATCCGGCGCGCGAGGGCCTGCACGGCGGGTTCGCCGCCCACGGGACGCTGCTCGGCAACGTGCTGCCGAGCCCGAGCTTCGGCGCGGGCCTGGAGGGTCGCTTGCGTGTCGGTTCGCTGGCGACGCTTTCCCTCGGTGGGCTGGTGCATCCGGAGATCCGCGACGGCGACTACGCATTCGGGCTCTCCGCCGGAAGCGCTGGCGCGTGTCTTGGCACACGCCTCGGCTCCCGCGTGCAGGTCGAGGGATGCGGCCGCGCGCTGGTGGGCGGCATGCACGCGGTGGTGTACCGGCTGGAGCCCACCGAGCCCGGGCAGCGAGTGTGGGTCGCGGCGACCCTCGGGGGGTCGGTCGCGCTGCGCGTCGTGGGTCCCTTCGGCGTCGAGGCGAGCGCCTTCGGACTGGCGTCGCTGGTGCGCCCGCGCTTCTACGTTTCCGGGACCGACGCGACGGTGTTCCAGGTGCCCGCCGGCGGTTACGGCGCGTCGCTGGGTTTCTTCGCGCGCCTGTGACGATCCGTTGAAGGGTTGGCGGGGCCACGCGCATTCACCCTGCAACCAAGGAGAACTTCGATGCGCCTGCTTCCTTTCCTCACGGTCCTCTCCACGCTCGGCCTCGCCGCGTGCGTCTTCGACGCTTCCGTCGCCAAGGATACGCCCCTCGGCAGCGACGCCGGCGCGACGCGCGACGGAAGCGTGGCCACAGGGTCCGACGCCGGCACGAAGGCGCCCGGCACCGATGGCGGTGAGCCCGGCACCGACGGCGGCACGTTCCTCGGAACCCCGGAGCCCGGTCCGTCCAAGATGGGCGCGGTGTTCGCGTCGCTGCTGCCGCCCACGCCCGGGAACCCGAGCGGCGCCACCTATGCATTCGCGCTCTTTCAGGACGGCTCGGCCCGCGCCGGCTCGTGCCTCGGGCGCGACGAGGGCGGCTGTCACGTGATCACCTGCCCCACCGGCCCCACGCCCACCGCGTCCGCCACGCCGAAGCAGGCGGGCACCGTCGACGTGGGTGGCATCTCGGTGGCATGGAACCCTCTCCGCAAGGAGTACCTGTACACGTCCCAGCCGGGGCTCAAGTGGAGCGCCGGACAGACCATCACCCTGGGCGCTGCCGGGGGCGATCTCTCCGCGTTCTCCGGAACGCTCACCTTCCCCGAGAGCCTGAGCATCACCTCGCCCGGATACTCGCCCGGCGTCTCGACGCCGCTCCCGGTATCGAAGGCGGCGGGCCTCCCGCTCGCCTGGCTGGCCACCGTGAGCGACGTTCACATCGCGTTCTCCGAGTACTCCGGTGGCGCAGGACAGCGGAGCATCGACGTCACGTGCACGGTGCCCGGCCCCTCCAGCACCTTCACCATCCCCGCCGCGGCGCTGCGCGATCTCAGCACCCGCGCGCGCGGGTGCTGCGCGACGGCGTCGA
>JABFRG010000143.1 GCA_013141295.1 Polyangiaceae bacterium | reverse complement strand
TGGCGCCCGCCGCGGGGCCTGCGGCATTCCCTGCTGCGCCGCCCGCGGCGCCACCGGTGAAGTTGGCCGGCTTCTTCATGGGGGCAGGCGGAGGAGCGGGCGCCGGTTGCGTCGGGGCCACCGGCGCGTCGGCCGCGCTCGCGACGCGGTCGTCGGATCGCTCCTCGTCGAAGTCGCTGCTGCCGCTGGCCGAGGTTCCGGGCATGGCCTGGACCGTCTTGACGGAGTCGGCCTGCGGCTGCGCGCTCTCTGTTGCCGGATAGCCCGGGGAGGTACCGGTGCTCGGATAGCTGGACGCCTTTTCCGCGGCGCCGCCACACCCCTGGATCACGAGGAGCGCGGCCAGCGCCGGAGGGAACCACCGCAGCGCGAGGCGGCTGTTTGCGCCGAAGCGCAGGCCGAAACGATTCGTCATGGGCAAGGTCTCCAAGAAAGCGTTGGTTGCACGGAGTGTCATCCAACGCAGGACGGGGGGAGAGCTTACACAGAAACGCGGGACGGCTGGGTATTGGCGCAAATCGCCCCCTTCACCCAAGCGTTCCAGCTCCGGCGGAATCCCTTCGAGGCCGTGGTGCCCCCGGGTTAGACTCCTCTCATGCGGGGGTTCGAAGTGCCGGTGCTCGAGGGCGACGACGTGGGCTTCATTCACGCGCTTCGCGACGAGCTCGCGAAAGAGCTGCGGCCCACGGAGGTGACGCATCTGGTGCAGGTGGACCACTGGTTCGGTCCCCGCTGGCTCGCCTTCGCGGGCAAGGTGCTGGGCGCGCTCGGTGTATGGCCGCGCACCCTGGTCATTCCGCCGTTCCGCCCGACGCGCATCGTCTCCGAACGACGCTTCGTTCGGAGCCAGGGCAGCTACCTCGAAGTGGACGTTCGTGCTCCCCTTCACATCGAGCAGACGAGCCGCGACAACCTGCGTCGCACGGTGAAGAGCCTCGGGGCCTCGACGTCGATGATCTGGTACAGCGGCGACACCCGAGCGGCCGGCCGCGGCTGCCTCATGATCTACCTGCATGCGAACGGCGAGGGCTTGGCGACCTACGTCGAAATCGCACGCAGGGACGGAGTCTGGCGCGTGGGAAGACGGAGCTCCTGGCGCGACATCGAGAACCGACGTGCGTCGTGACGTAGGCATGCGCGGCACGCCGCGCGCCGCACATATCGCCACGGTGGCCTCGCTCACCCGGTGGAAGCAGAAGCTACGCGGCATAACCTTCGCGACAGGCCCGGGCCGCATCGGGTTACCCAACCCCGTGCTCATCGGTCGCACGTTGCTGGTGTCGACCTTCTCGCCGGGCGCCATCTTCGCGCTCGACGCGAGCACCGGAGCCATCCGTTGGCGCACCGATCTCGGATCGTACGGCGGGCCCGCAGTGCTCGATTGTGGACCGATCATCGTCGCCAAGACCTCACAGGAGATCCTCTGCCTCGACCGCCGGACTGGCGCGGTCCGCTGGTCGTACTGCCCGTACGGTCGGGAGAACGAGCACATCTACAGCATGCCGATTCGCTGCGGGAAGAACGTTCTGGTGGCCGATCGAGGGGGCTATGTGCGCGGCTTCGATCTAGAGAGCGGCGCGGTTCGCTTCTCCGTGAATGCCGGAAGGGACGCTCAGGTGAACTCCACTCCGGCGTACGATGGCCGGACCGCCTACTACAGCAGCAACGCCGGCGACGTGTTTGCTCTCGATCCCAAGAGCGGCGCCGAGCGCTGGCGCCGCGGCGTTCCCGGAGCAAACACCCGCAAGCTGTTGGTCCTGGGCCCGCTGCTGGCGGTAGCGACCTCGTCGGGTGTCACGTTTCTTCGGCGCTCGAATGGATCGGTGCACGCGGTGTGGCCGGGTGGCGGTGAAGTCACCAGCGCAGTGGTCACCCCCCACGGTCTGTTGGTCACCTGCCGCGACGAGCGCAGCACGCGGCTCGTGGCGCTCAAGAGCGGCAAGGTCACGAGCGAGCGCGATCTGGGCGCGCCGGCTATCGACTCCCTTCGCTACGCGCCAGCCACCGGGCTCGTCTACAACAGCCGCATCATGGGCTTCGTCATTCGTGACGCCGCCACGGGCGCTCCGCAGTGGGAGCTGACCGGAGTGGCGGACATGACCGCAGACGCAGAGGTCACGCGGTCCTCCATCTATCTCCTCGACATGCGGGGCACCGTCCGGGCACTCGATCACCCGAGAAAGAACCGCACCTAATCCAATACTTGCGACGATTCGTCAGGTGCTCCGCATCCTTTCGCCGGGCCGGGTCGTCTTCGGTGCATGAACGCCGCCCCATCGAAGCCGGAAGCCCGAAAGAGCGCCACCACGTTCCGCGCGGAGTGCGCCGTATCGTGCACCATACACGCAACGCCGGAGCGCATCTGGGCGCTGCTCACCGACGCCGCCGGTATGCCACGATGGAACAGCACCGTGACCAGCGTGACGGGCACCATCGCCCTGGGGAGCAGCCTCGAGCTGCGGGTGCCCATGGCGCCTACCCGGGTGTTCAAGCCCAAGGTCACGCTCTTCGAGCCTTGCGCGCGCATGGAGTGGAGCGACGGCATGGCGCCGATGTTCAAGGGCGTCCGCACCTTCGAGCTGACCGCGCAGGAAGACGGCACCACGATGTTCACCATGCGCGAAGTGTTTCGCGGCGTGTTTCTGCCCATGATCAAGGGCAGCCTGCCGGACTTCGGCCCGGCCTTCGAGACCTACGCCGCCGACCTCGCGCGGGCCGCCGAGGCGCCGCAAAACTGAGCTAGCCTGCAGCCGTGGATACCCTCGCGACGCTCGGTCAGGCCCGGGAACAGTTCCTTTCGCTGGTGGAGTCGGTGCGGCCCGAGCTCCACCGCTACTGCGCGCGCCTCACCGGCTCGGTCATCGAAGGCGAGGACGTGGTGCAAGACACGTTGGCCAAGGCGCTGTACGCGCTGAGCCTGCAGCCCTCGGTGCCGAACCTCCGGCCGTGGCTCTTTCGCATCGCGCACAACACGGCGGTCGACTTCTTGAAGAGCCATGGGCGAAGGCTCACCGATCCGACCGAGGACATGGACGCCCTCGAGACCGCCGAGGTCGACGCCGACCCGCTGGTAGTGCGCACGGCGCTGGCGCACTTTCTAGCGTTGCCGCTGCAGCAAAGGAGCGCGGTGATCCTCAAGGACGTCCTCGGTCACTCGCTCGCGGAAACGGCGGAGACCATGGGGACCACGGTGATGGCAGTGAAGGCCGCGCTGGTTCGGGGTCGGACTGCGCTCCGGCAAGCTGCCCGCGTCAGCGACGCACCGAGCGCCCCGCCGGCGGAGCTCGAGCGCTACGCGGCGCTGTTCAACGCCCGCGATTGGGACGGCCTGCGCAGCACCCTGGGCGAGGACTGCAAACTGGACCTCGTGAGCAAGTCGCGCCGACGCGGCAAGGAAGTCGGCATGTACTTCGGCCGCTACGAGAAGCTCGACGTGACGCTACGCCCGGTATGGCTGGACGGCGCGTGGATGCTCGGCGCCCACGAAGGCGGCGCCCCGGAGGTCTCGTACTTCGTGCGGTTGGACTTCGTCGACGGCAAGGTGGAGACCATTCGCGACTTTCGCTACGTGACGTACATCGCCAACGACGCGTGACCCCACCGATGGCCAAACGGCCGACCCGCGTCGCTCCGCTGTGGCAAGCGCCGCGAGAGCTGCGATAGGCTCGAACCGTGGCGCGCTTCGACCCCATCGCTCTCACCGAAGCCCTCTATCACTGGCCGTCGACCCACGGGGAGTGGCTCACCGGCGAAGTGC
>JABFRG010001166.1 GCA_013141295.1 Polyangiaceae bacterium | reverse complement strand
CCGCAAAGGCGACCACCACGCGGCTCCTCGCGGGCGACACCCCCAAGGGCGACGTCCTCGCCACCGCGCGCATCGCCGGCATTTCCGCGGCGAAGGCCACGTCGACGCTGATTCCCTTGTGCCACCCGCTTTCGCTCACCAAGACGCGGGTGGACATCGAAGTGGGCGACGGCCGCATCGAGGTCCACGCCACCTGCGAGGCATTCGACCGCACCGGCGTGGAGATGGAAGCCATGACCGCCGCCAGCGTCGCGGCCCTGACCCTCTACGACATGCTCAAGGCCATCGATCGCGGCATCGCCTTCGAGGTCCGGCTCGAAGAAAAGCGCGGCGGCAAAAGCGGTACGTTCCTCCGCGGAGGCAAGTCGTGAAGGTCGACGTCCGCGAAGCGCCGCTGGACGTGGCCGAGCTGATCGCCGACGTGGCCCGCCCGGAGGCCGGCGGCATCGACGTGTTCGTGGGCGTCGTGCGCCGCGAGAGCGAGGGGCGCGCGGTGGAGACCCTCGAGTACAGCGCCTACGCGTCCATGGCGAAGCGCGAGATGGCCGCCATCGCCGAGGCCATCGAGACGGAGATGCCGGGCGTGCGGGTGGCCGCGGTGCACCGGGTGGGCGTTCTTCGGGTGGGCGAGGCCGCCATCGTGTGCGCCGCCTCCGCGCCCCATCGCGGCGAAGCCTTCGCCGCCTGCCGCGCGCTCATCGATCGCATCAAGGCCACGGTCCCCATCTGGAAGCGCGAGGTGGGCCCCGACGGCGCCACCTGGGTGGGCTGGGTCGATGCCCGCTGCGATCCCGAACACGGCCACGCGCATCCCGCGCACGGCCATCACGATCGCTGAACGCCCCAGTGGGTTGACGGACGCAACCGGCGCGCTAATGTCTCCACTGGATACATTGCCCGGCCGAGGGGTGCTCGACCGAGAAAAACCGAGGAATCATGCTGGATGCGGACGTCGCGAAGCAGATGCTGGGCTCGCTACCCCTGGTCGCCCACCTGGGGGTGGAGATCGCCGACGTGACCGCGGAGGGGGGCGCCGCGCAGTTGCCCGACCGCGACCACCTCAAGAACCATCTGGGCACGCAGCACGCGGGGGCACTCTTCACGGTGGGCGAAGCCGCCAGCGGCGCGGCGGTGTTGGGCGCCTTCGGCGAGGCCATGGGCGCCCTGACGCCGGTCGCGAAGACCGCGCGCATCGACTACAGGAAGCCGGCGCGCGGCCTCATCACCGCCACGGCCTCGCTGACGGAGTCGGCGGAGGACGTGATGACGCGGCTCCAGCAGAATGGCAAGGCGGTGTTCGAGGTGCGCGTCGCGCTCCACGACGCCGCCGGGCTCCTGGTGGCGGAGATGCAGGTCGACTGGCACCTGCGGAAGAACTGAAGCCCACTCCGTGAGTGCCCCCGTTTCCTCGAGCACGCTCGACGCGCGCGGCGGGGCTGATAGCCTCTCCCCATGGACTTTCCTTCTGCGGGCGCGAGCATCGACGCACGGATCCAGCGCGGCGTGTGGCTCGTCCTCGCGGCCGCCGCGTGCGGTCACGCCAACCACCCGATGCCGCTCGAGCCCGCACCGGAGGAGGCTCCTCCCGCGCCGCTCCCGGCGCAGTCCATCGCGGTGGCGGTGGAGCCCCCCGAGGCCGGGGCCCCTCCCGACCGCCCCGTCGACGCTGGGCCACAGCGGCCGGATGCGCACCGACTGTGCCGCACCTACCTCAGCCAGGCGCTCGCGGCGCCTGTCGAAGAAGGCAGCCTGAGTGCGGGCCCGCTGGGCGACGGCACCGTCGTTTGCAACCACATCGTGAAGACCACCGAGAGCATGCACACCATGATGGTGGCGGGCACGTGCTGCGGCAAGCAACGCGGAGGCCCCTGCCCGTCGTCCCCCGCGTCCGTTCGGCGCACGGTGCAGCAGATCGACCACCTGGTGCTCGACGCGAACGGCGTATTGAAGAGCACCAAGCGAATCTCGACCACGCATGATGACATTCCTGCGGGCCACGTGTGCGGCAGGCGCCCGGAAGGGTTCGTCGAGACGCCGCGACACGCGGTCGGGCTCGGCGCCACCTTCGCGTCCATGGCGGAGCTCGAGGCCGCATCGGTCCACGCGTTCGCGCGACTGGCGGAAGAGCTGGCGGCCCTGGGCGCCCCGGTCCGTCTGGTGGCGCGAGCGCGAGCGGCGCAGCGCGACGAAGTACGGCACGCTCGAACCATGGGCGCGTTGGCGCGCGCGGAAGGCGCGGAGGCGGTGCATCCCGAGCGGCCGGTCTGGTCCCCGCGGACCGCCCTGGAGATGGCCCGGGAGAACGCCATCGAAGGCTGCGTCTTCGAGACCTACGGAGCCGCCGTGGCCAGCCTCCAGGCCGCCCGGAGCCCGCGCGCCGACGTACGCGCGGCCATGGCGCGCATCGCCGTCGACGAGCGCGCCCACGCGGCGCTGGCCTGGGACGTGGACGCGTGGCTGCGCGAGCGGCTCGACCAAGAGGACCGCATTTCGGTGCAGCATGCATACACATGCGCAGTTCGGAACCTGCATGCCTCGCTTTCCAGGGCGACCGACGACGGCCTCGGCGGTCCCTCCCCCGCCGAAGCGCGCCTTCTCGCCGACGCATGCTTCGGAGCGGTGGAAGCGGCGTAGCCCCAGAGCGGCGTAGCGCTTCCGTCGCTCCCGAGGCGCGAGCCTCAGCCGCCGGCCACCGGAGGAATCACCGCCACGGTGTCGCCGTCCGCCAGCACCTCGGTCTCCGGCACGAAGCGCTCGTTGCGGGCGAAACGCACCTGCCCCAGCTTCCCCGCCAGCGCCACGTGCCTCTCCTCGATCTGCGCCCGGAGCCCGGCCACGGTCGCGCCGGCCGCGACCTCGAAGCGCTCTTCGGAAGTGCCGGCGTGGTCTCGCGCTGCGGCGAAATAGAGGACCGTGATTCCCATGGGAAACACCATACGAAATCGCCTTCCTCCGCTACAATAGGCGCGTGCGGTCGCTTCCCATTCTCTCTGCCGTGGCCCGGCCTTCGTCGCGCTCGGCATCGAGCGCCCCGCCCCGGACCGTGCGCCTCTCGCTCACGGATCGCTGCGATCTCGCATGCGTCTACTGTCGGCCGCACCGGAACGACGGGTACTTCGAGCGAAAGCTGGATCTGCCCGCCTGGAAGACCCTCACCGAGGGCCTGGTGCACGCGGGCATTCGCCGGGTGCGCATCACCGGCGGCGAGCCGCTGCTCCACGCCGACGTGCTCGCATTCGTGTCGCACCTGGCCACGCTGGGGCTCGACGACCTGGCGCTCACCACCAACGCCACCCGCCTCGAGGCGCTGGCACTGCCCCTCCGCGCCGCGGGCCTTCGGCGCCTCAACATCTCCATCGACACCCTCGACGCGGCGCGCTTCTTCCGGCTCACGCGCGGCGGCGATCTCGACGGCGTCCTGCGGGGCATCGACGCCGCGGTGGCTGCGCGCTTCGACGAGATCAAGCTCAACACCGTGGTGGTCCGGGGCGAGAACGATCGCGAGCTCGAGTCACTGGTGCGCTTTGCCTGGGAGCGCCGCATGACGCCGCGCTTTCTCGAGATCATGGCCATCGGCGAGGGCGCCAAGATGCAGGCCAGCGTCGTGCCGCACGAGGAGATGCGCGCCCAGCTCGCGCACCTGCTCGTGGACGGCGAGCCGGCCCGAGAGCCCAACCGAGGCCCCGCCAAGTACGTGGCCGCGCGGCACGATCCCGCGCTCCGCGTGGGCTTCATCACCGGCACAACCGACACCTACTGCAAGGG
>JABFRG010000690.1 GCA_013141295.1 Polyangiaceae bacterium | reverse complement strand
ACAATACACGGGCCATGCTCATCACCCGCGGCCTGGCGGAGATCGCCAAGGTGTCCATCGCCCGCGGCGGGCAGGCGCTCACCCTGGCGGGGCTGGCGGGAATGGGCGATCTGGTCCTCACCTGCACCGGCGAGCTCTCGCGCAATCGAACGGTGGGCGTCGAGCTCGGCCGCGGGCGGACCCTGGGCGACATTCTCTCGAGCCTGGGGCACGTCGCCGAGGGCGTGAAGACCGCCAAGAGCGCGTACGACCTCAGCAGGAAGCTCGGCGTCGACATGCCGGTGACCCGCGAGACCTACGCCGTGCTCTACGAGAACAAGCCGGCCAAGCAGGCCGTCAAAGACCTCATGGCGCGCGAGCTCGGCCACGAGTTCCACTGACGACCTCCGCGTCGGCGCTCTTCAAGAGCGCCGCGGTGGGTAGCCGTTCAGGGCAGCGGTGTGTTGGCCAAGCTGGCTCCCATTTCGTTGGGCGCGTCGCCGATGGCGTTGCGGTTGCCGTTACCGAGCTGCGCGGCGAGGTTGCTCCCCCAACACTTGACCTTGCCGTTGTCGATCAGCGCACAGACGTGCTCGCCGCCCACGCCGAGCGTCACCGCAGTGCGTGATGCGCCAAGGTCTACGACGCCAAGGGCGTCGCCCATCTCGCCGGGGCCGTCGCCCAGCTTCTGCACGGAGCCGTAGCCTGTCTGACCATAGAAGCCATTGCCCCAACACTTGGTCGTGTCGTCGTCGAGACGCACGCACCCGAACTCCTGACCCAGGTCGATGGACTTTACCGTGCGCCCGGTGCCGAAGTTCACCGTGGGCAAGTTGGCGCCCATCTGCCCAGCGAGCACGCCGCGGTTCGCCTGATTGCCGAGGCCGAGTTGCCCCGCCGCGTTACCGCCCCAGCACTTGACCGTGCCGTCATCGAGCTTGGCGCAGGAGAAGTAGTAGCCCACGGAGAGTGAAGTCGCCGTCCGACCGGGGCCGAAGTCCACCGCAAGGAGACTCGCTCCCATGTGGCCCGGCTTGTGACCGCGGGTATCGGTGTTGCCGATCCCGAGCTCGCCCTCGCCGTTGGCGCCCCAGCAGCGGACGGAAGCGTCGTCGAGGCGCACGCAGGTGAACGAATCCCCCGCACGTACCTCGAGGACGGTGCGCCCCGTGCCCACGTCGACGGTGCCAAGGGCAGCCATTTGTCCCGCGGATTCGCCGCGATTTTGCGTGTCGCCCTGCCCCAGTTGCCCGGTTGCGTTGCGACCCCAGCACTTGACCTGGTTGTCGTCGAGCAGCGCGCAGCTATGCGCCCCGGACACGGAGATCTGCTTGGCCGTGCGACCTGGCCCAAGGTCGACCTCTGGGAGCTTCGCGCCCATGTCGCCAGGGACTTGGCCGCGATCCGTCTTCGAGTCGAGACCGAGCTGCCCTTGGTCCGCGCTGCCCCAGCACTTGACCTTGCCGGTTGTCAAGCGCGCGCAGGTGTGGCGTTGACCGAGAGAAACCTCGGCAACAAGAGCGCCGGGCCCAAGGTCTACTGGTTGCAGTCCGGAGACCGGAGCCGCCGAGTCGCCGCGATCTTTCGTGTCGCCCAGCCCGAGCTGCCCGTTGTCGTTGCCGCCCCAGCAGGCCAGCGCGCCATTCTTGTATACTGCACACGAATGGCGCGCGCCGCCCACCACCTTGGCGATAGGGCCCTCCAACTTCGGCGAGCCGCCGTCGCCTCCGCCCCCGTCGGTTGCGCCGTCGCCCGAGTCTTGGTTGCCGGGTCCATCGCTGCTCGCGTCGTTGGCTGGGGAGCCGCTGTCTGTTTCGGTGCCGCCGGTCGAGGTGCCGGAACAGCCAACGGTGAACACAAGACCAACCGACGCGCCCGCAAGAACGAACGTGAGTACGTGACCCAATCCAAGCTTCGACATGAGGCTCCTCCAGACAAATGGTGCACGATGCATGTTTATGAACCGTTGGCCCGGCCGGACCCTGTTCAGGCAAACGCCACAGCCCGAACTACAATTCACTGAATCGCACTCATTGTCTCGTCGAATGCGCGTTTTTATCAACATTCACAGCACCTTGCCCTCCATTGGCGGGGATCGGCGCACATCCTCCGCGGCGGCGAATTCGGTGTTTCCGGAGGCCCGCCAGCCGCGACCCGCTTCACGATCGCGCGCGACCGCATGAGGGTGAAGACCCGGCTTCAGCCGGGCGACGACCGGCTCGACGAAGCCGGTGTCTTCAGAAACTGCGCCATCGCCCGGAACATGAGGATCGCATCGGCCTCGAGCGCGCCCGGGGCCACGCGCTCGAGCAACGCGAGAGTCATGTCGGCGAGCGCGTCCGCGACGAGGGCTTCGTCGGTAGCGGGGCGCGACCACGCCGAAATCGCCGCGCCGCGCCACAGCGAGGCGAGCCCCGCCGAGAGGAGGCCGACGTCACCCCGGATCCGCGTGGTCACCGCGAGGGAAGCGAGCGTGGCGTTGAGCATTTGCACGAGCGGCGCCGTCGCTCCCCCGACGCGAAGCACGTCGACGGAAACCGTGCGCGCCGAGTGAATCGCCAGCAATGGCAAGTACGGGCGAAGGCCGCGCAGAATTCCAAGGTAGTGATGGGACAGCCCCTTCACTGCCTCCGCGAGGTCACGCTCCGTCTGGCCCGCGAGCGCGTCGCGCATGCGCTCCAAGAGCTCGCTATGGATGTCGCTGACGACGCCGGCGATCATCTCTTCACGACTGGTGAAGTGTACGTACACGGAACCTACGGAGGTGCCCGCGTGGGCGGCGATCTCCTGAATCGACACGTCGCGCTCGTCGCGATCGCGAAAGCAAGCGCGGGCCGCGTCGAGCAGACGGGCACGCGTCGCGACCTTTTGCTCTTTCCGACTTACACGGACTGGCTTCCGCACGGACATGGGTATGGTCCTACGCGTGAGCGTCCAGAACGCCCCGCACTTCCTCCGAGGGTGCGGTGAGACCCAAGAACGAAAGGCAGTCGACAAGCTCCTCGACCAAGACAGCCTCCGGCATCCGGCTCTGGCCTTGCCGATGCCAGGCGATGATTGAGCCGAACATCACGAGCGCGAACCGCTCGAAGCGTGCCGGAATGAGCGGAAATGGAACGAGCGAGTGCGGCATGAGCTTGCCGATCAACTTGAGGGCCGCCGGCGTCGTCGTGGCGGGGCGCCCGGTGAGCGAGAAGCGCGGGCTCGTACACATTTGCGCGCAGATGGCAACGTAGGCGGGGCCGCCGTCGTCGTCACGGGTGCGCGCTGCGATCGTGGATACAAGGAGGTGCAGCGCGGCGCGCGCCGTCTCGACCGAGGGAAGACGCTCCTCCCAAGCGCGCTCGTATCGCGCCTGATGGCGCTCGAGGACGGCGTCGAGGAGCGAGGTCTCGTCGTGGAAGATGGCGGCCACCTGGGCGGACGCCACGTCCATCAGGCGCGCGACCGCCGCGAGCGACAGCGCGTCGACGCCGCTTCGCTCGCAGAAGCGCTCGGTCGCACGAAGAACCTCGATACGCGTCGGAAGGCCTGGCATTTCCCTCACCGTAGCTGCAGAGCCGAACGACTGGAAGGGGCCGAAATTCACTGTCACTCTTTGGTGAATGTGATTCACTGAGCGTATGATGATTTCTTGGTCTCGCTCCGCGTGGCTTCTGGCGATCCTCGTTGCTCTCGTTGCCGCATGCGCCGGTGGGCAATCCGCCGCGACGACCGCGAGCGCCCAGCCGTCGGCCCACCCTGCGCGCGCCGGAGATGGGCCTGTGGCACCGGCGACGGCGACGGC
>JABFRG010000757.1 GCA_013141295.1 Polyangiaceae bacterium | reverse complement strand
ACCGATGGCGGAACGCACGGCGGCGGCACCCACGGCGGCGGCAGCACCACCGGTAACCGCGACACCACCGCCACCGGGCAGCGAAGTGGAACCCAGCGGGTTTCCGCGGGCACCGACGTTCAGCTCACCAGCAGCGTGGGACCCAACGACGGGACGCCCGCCATGGGGCACCCGCGTCCGCGCACCGAAGAGCTCCTGCCGGCCGCCGAGTACGTCCCGCCCCGGCCGGCTCCGCCGTCGGAGTACGGCGAGCGTCCGGCGTACTCGGCTCCGTCCTCGCCGCCACCTTCGCCCTCGACGATTCCGCCTCGTCGTCCGCACTCGCAAGCGCCGCGCGCGGTGACGCCGCCCCCGCCGCGTCCGGCCACGGTACCGGTGGCTCCGCTGCTCGCCAAGCCTCAGGCGTCGCCGCGACCGGTGGAGCCCGAGCGAGCGGTGCTGGCGCGCCCGGGCGATGCGCTGCGCGCGTTGGCAGCCCCCATCGCCGGCCGCGAGTCGGCCATCCTCTGCTTCGCACTTCCGCGAGGGCACACCTATCGCGTCAGCTTCTTCGGCGGCGACATCCTGGGCGTCGCGTCGACCTCGGAGGAGGAGAGCCTGCTCTCGTTCCTGGTGGAGCGTGGCGACCTCTTGCGCAGCGACGTCGAGCCACTGCGCCGGAAGATTCCCCGCGAAGGTCGCTATGCGGCCGCGGCCCTGGTGGCCCACGGGCTCCTCAACAACGACGAGATATGGGACGTCTTGCGCGCCCACGCATCGTGGCTCCTCGGCAAGGTGGTGGGGCTCACCGAGGGCATTCGCACCAAGGAGGCGGCCATCTCCGGCCGCGACGAGCCTTCGGTGTTCGGCGCTGCCACCGGCGCCTGCGTGTTCGTCGAGGCCGTGCGGCGTCACGTGGGAGCCGCCGAAGCGCTGTCGTACCTCGGCGGTTCCGGCAGCCGCATCGGCAACGGCCCTTCGACGCATCTCTTGCGCGAGTGCGCGCTGGGGGATCTCGAGCTGCGGGCGCTCCACGAGTGCGCCGGCCTCACCGTCGCGGAGCTCGCCCAGCGGCTCGACGGCGGCGAAGGCGAGGGCGTCATCCTCGTGTATGCGCTCGCGCTCCTCGACGTGCTGACGATCATGCCCGATGCCCGGGGCGTGGCCGCTGCCAAGGCACCGTCGAACCTTCCGCACGATGGTCTCGACGACGACGCGCGTCGGGCCCGGGTTCGCGCGCGTGCAGCGCTGGTGGACGAGGGTGACTACTTCGCGCTCCTCGGGGTTTCCCGCGACGCGACCGGCTACGAGATCCGCCGCGCATTTCTCGCGCTGCGCCGGGAGTTCGAGCCTGCGCGTATTTTGACGCCCGCGCTGGTCGACCTGCGCGACGACGTGGTGCGCATCGTCGAAGTGCTGGAGGAAGCGTACGACATCCTGCGCGACGGGGTGCGCCGCGACCGGTACCGCCGGGCCATCGCCGCCGCCCCGCCGGCCTGAGAATCGACTGGCGGCCCGCAGCGGCCGGCGTATGCTCGGAGAGTGTCGATGTTGCGGCATGCGATTGTAGCGGTCCTGGCGGCGGCGGGCGTCGCCTGCGCCATGTCCGACGAAGACCTCGGCGCGATGACCCGCACCGACCAAGATCTCACGCGCGCGAACCTGCTCTTCGAGGGCACCTGTGACTTCCTGCGGTCCTGCTCCTCGAGCTCCCGCGGCGTCGCGGCACCGGACGTGGTGTGGGGGTGCGAGGGGCAAGGGCCCTGCAGTGACGACGAGCCATGGGTGGCTGCCCCCCGCAATGGCGCGCTGGGCCTTTCACAGACTGGCCTGTGCGGGCGCCGCGTTCGCTTCTGCAATGGCAGCAAGTGCATCGTCGCCAAGGTTCGTGATCGTTCCACCAGCTCCGACAAGTTCGAAGCCTCCGAAGGCACCATGCGCGCGCTCGGATTGACGGCCGGCCTCACCGCGCGCTGCACCGGCTACGGCAGCGGCCGCGTCACCATCGAAGTGTTGCCGTAGGGGCGTCCTAACGCGCAGGGCGCGCCAGCATTTCGAAGAAACAAAGGGTCATCCCGAGCGAAGCGAGGGACCCCCTCCGCCATTTCGTCGCAGACCGGAGGGGCCCCCTCGCTCCGCTCGGGGTGACCGCGACAGCAATCGCAGTGGTTGGCCCCGCCAACTCCAATCCGACGAAGTCGTGCTGGTCTCGATCAGCTGGCGGCGGCGCGTCTCGACGTGGGGGCCACGTCGAGGGAGATGTCGCCGTCCACCGCGTCCACCAGGATGACGTCGCCGCGGTTTGCTTCTCCGCGCAGGAGGAGGTCGGCGATGCGCGCTTCCACCAGGCGTCCGATGGCGCGTCGCATGGGTCGCGCCCCGAGGGCCGGCTCGAAGCCGCCGCGGTTCATGAGCACCTCCACCGCTTCATCGCTCACGTCGAGCTCCACGCCGCGGCTCTCGCGCAAGAGGCGTCCGAGGCCCTCCAGCATGCGGCGCGCGATCTGCGAGACGGCGCTCTTGCCCAGCGGCGCGAACACCAGCGTCTCGTCGAAGCGATTGAAGAGCTCCGGTGAGAGCGCGGCCCGCGCGACCTCGATGACGCGCGACTCGTCGCTGCGCGCTTCCTTGCGGCCACTGGTGCGACCGAAGCCGATGCCCGCGGTCTCGCGCGCGCCGGTGATCTCGGCGCCGAGGTTGCTGGTGACGAAGATGACGGTGTTGGTGAAGTCCACGGTGCGGCCGCGGCCATCGGTCATGCGGCCTTCGTCGAACACCTGCAGGAAGGCCTCGAGCACGTCGCGGTGGGCTTTCTCCACTTCGTCCAGCAGCAGCACCTGGTAGGGCCGCTTGCGCACCGCTTCGGTGAGCTGACCGCCGGCCTCGAAGCCGACGTAGCCGGGCGGAGCGCCCACCAGCCGCGCGATGGCGTGGGACTCGGCGTACTCCGACATGTCGATGCGGGTCATGGCCGCTTCCGAGAAGAAGAGCGTGGAAGCCACGGCCTTGGCGGTCTCGGTCTTGCCCACGCCGGTGGGACCCAGGAGCAGGAACACGCCGATGGGCCGCTTGCCCACGATGCCCGAGGCGTTGCGCCGGAGGATGCTACCGATCTTGCCGACCTCGGCCTCGTGACCCACCACCCGCTCGGCCACCAGCGCTTCGAAGCGCAGCATGCGATCGGCGTCGGACTCCAGCAGTCGCTCGCAGGGAACGCCCAGCATCTCGGCGGCCACGTCGGCCAGCTGCTCCGCGGTGACCTCCACCAGCCCGCGACGGCCTGCGCGGGCGCCCGCGAGATCGAGGATCTGCACGGCCTTGTCGGGGAGCGTCTTGTAGGGAAGGTAGCGAATGCTCCAGGCGATGGCCTGGGCCACGATCTCCTCGGAGATGTGCGTGCGATGGTGAGCCTCGAGGCCGGGCAAGAGGCGAGTGATGGCGAGGAACGCCGCCTCGCGATCGAGCTCCACCACCTCGATGGGCACGAAGCGCCGCGCCAGCGCGGGATCGCGATCGATGGTGCGCTGGTACTCCTCGCTGGTGGTGGCGCCGATGCAGGCGATCTCGCCGCGGCCCAGCATGAGCTTGAGCTCGGAGGCCGCCTCGTCGCCCACGTCCGGCGAGAGGAGCGTGTGAATCTCGTCGAGGAAGAGGATGACGCGGCCGTGGGCTTTGAGGAGCTCGGCCTTCACCTGCGCCAGCTTCTCCGCCAGCTGCCCGCGCATGCCGGTGTTGGAGAGCAGCGTGGTGGGCGAGATCTCCACGACCACGCGCGGCGCTTCTTCGTTCTCGCCGGTGGCGGCCAGCGCGATGGCCAGGCCGAGCACCACGCTGGTCTTGCCCACGCCGGCGGAGCCCACCAGGCAGGGGCTATTGGCGGTCTTCTTGGCGAGCACGTCGAGGGTGCGCTCGATCTCCTCGTCGCGACCCACCACGGACTCGAGCTCGCCTTGCGCCGCCAGCTCGGTGAGGTTGCGGCCGAGCTGACACAGGACCGGAAATGCCTTGGGATCGAGGGCGAACGTGGAGCGCGCCTTCTTGGGCTTCGGCTTGTGCGCGCCGGTGCGCGCCTCCACGGCGGGCGCAGCCTTCGGCACGATCTGCGAAGGAGGCGCGGGCGTGGGCGTGGAAGGCTTGGCGGTGGGGGGGCTCGCCAGCGGAGCCACCGGCTTGACCGGACGTGGAGCCTGGGGCGCGAGCGGGGTCGGGCTCACGGCGCGCGCGGGTGGAAAGGAGCGGGAAGCCGACGGCGCGAGGACCGGAACCGGGACCGCGGCACGACGCGGAGGCGCGAGGCCCATGGAGATCTGGAGCGCCGTCAGGCGGAGCTTGCCCAGATCGGTGCCGCACTGCTCGAGAATGCGATGCGCTGCGGTCTTCGGCTCCTGGCACAGCGCGAACAGGATGTGGAACGGCGAGATCTCGCTGCGGGTCGCCTGGGTCTGATGGCGCGAAGCCGCGTCGCGCGCCCGGTCGAACACCCGTTGGATGGCGTCCGGGAGATCGTCCTGCGCCACGCGCACGCCCCGAAGCAGCACGTCTTCGCTGAGGCGCCGCTCGGCCAGGAGCTCCGCGCACGGGTGCTTCTGCGTAGAGAGCACGCAGAGCAAGTGACCGGTCGAGACCCGCTCACCCCGCTTCTTCGCCAGATCTTCGGCCAACTTGCGGACTTCGGTGAGAGCGGTGTCGCGGCGCGAGGTCATGTGGAACGAGGCGTCGCACGCCCGGCTCCCGCGGGCCAAGTTTTGGGCCTGGACTTAGATCTCCACCTGGATGCCCAGCTCGATGACCCGACCCGGGGGCAGCCGGAAGAAGGTGGAGGCGGCCACCGCGTTCTGGCTCAAGATCTTGAAGAACACCTTGCGCGGCAGGCTCATGGGCGCCTTGCCGGTGAACACCAGCGACTCGCGGCCGAGGAAGAAGGAGACGTCGTGGGGGCTCACCGCCACGCCATGGTCGGTCAGCCGGCCGAGCACCTTGGGGATGTCCGGGGTCTCGATGAAGCCGTAGGCGATCTTGGCGCTGAACACCCCGTCCCCGTGGTCGCGCACCTCGGCCAGGCGCTCGGCGTCGGGCACCTCGGGGACGTGCCGCGTCTCCACGGTGAGCAGGAGAATGCGCTCGTGCAGGGTCTTGGCGTGCTTGAAGTAGTGAATGAGCGCCGGCGGAGCGCCGGGGTTCGAGGTCATGAACACCGCGGTGCCGGGGACCCGGTGCGGCTTCTCCTGGCGCAGGCTGGAGAGGAACATCTCGAGGGGCATGGCAGCCTTGGAGAGCACGCTGGAGAGGGCGGTGCGGCCTTTCTTCCAGGTGAACATCACGAATGCCACGAAGACGGCGATGAGGATGGTCACGTAGCCGCCCTCCAGGAACTGCGTGGCGTTGCTCAGGAAGAACGCCAGGTCCACGCAGATGAGGAGCGCGCACACCGGGCCGATGACCCAGGCGCGCCACTTCCACACGCGCGTCGCCACCAGGTAGAAGAGGATGGTGGTGAAGCCCATGGTGCCGGTGACCGCCAGGCCGTAGGCCGGCGCCAGGTTGTGCGAGCTCTTGAAGCCGAGCACCAGGAGAATGCAGAGCACCAGGTACCCCCAGTTCACCTCCGGTACGTAGATCTGGCCTTCTACCTGGGCGTTGGTGTGCACCACGTTGGTGCGCGGAAAGAGGCCCAGCTGGATGGCCTGGTTCACCAGCGAGAAGGCGCCGGAGATGAGCGCTTGGCTGGCGATGATGGTGGCGAGCCAGCTCACCAGCACCAGCGGATACACGAACACCGGCGAGGAGGGGACCAGCGCGTAGAACACGTTGCCGTCGACGATGGGTGCAGGATCCAGCAAACGCGCGCCTTGCCCCAGGTAGTTGAGCACCAGGGCCGGCCACACCACCCAGAACCAGGCGCGGCGCACGGCGGGCCGACTGAAGTGGCCCATGTCGGCGTAGAGCGCCTCGCAGCCGGTGATACACAGGTCGACCGAGCCCACCACGTAGAGCGTCGCGCGCGGGAACTTGAGGACGTAGCGCAGCGCGTACACGGGGTTGATGGCGAAGAGCACGTCCGGGTGCTTCACCAGGTTGTAGAGCCCCATGACCGCGAGCGCCGTGAACCACACGGCCATGGCCGGGGCGAAGATGGCGCCCACCTTGGCGGTGCCGAAGCGTTGGATGGCGAACAGGGCGATGAGCGTGGCCACCGAGAGCGCGGGGATGTACGGCGACCATCGGTGCGTCACCACCTCCAGGCCTTCCCACGCCGACATGATCGAGAGCGAGGGCGTGATGACACCATCGCCGAGGATGAGCCCCGATCCAATCACCGCCATGGCGATGACCACCGTCATGCCACGCGCGGAGAACGCCTTGGCGGCCTTGGCCTTGAGGAGCGCCAGGATCGAGAACATGCCGCCTTCGCCCTGGTTGTCGGCGCGCATGATGAGCACCACGTACTTGAGCGTGACCACCACGGCGATGGCCCAGAAGAACAGCGACGTCCACCCGAGGACCTCGTCACGGCCATAGAATTCGCCGAAGTGGGTGGTGGCCTTCTCCTTCATTCCCTGGGTGGCGGCCAGGTGCGACGAGACGGTCTCCGACATGGCGTAGAGCGGAGACGTACCCACGTCGCCGAACACGACGCCCAGCGCCGCCCAGATGAGCGTACGCATGGCAGCGACCGGGTGCCCCGATGCGGTTCCCCCATGACGAGCTGAGAGCGGTGCCGGCGGAACCAGAGAGCGAGTGGCGGACATGTGGCGGTTCCGATGAACCTAGTTCGCCGCCATGTAGGGTCGCAATGCACCGGGGCGCATCTTGATGAAACCTTGATACGTGTGCCCGCGGCGTTCGCGCGCCGATTCAGCTGCGTACCACCAGCACGACGGCCATGATTGTCAGGAACACGGCGTAGGCCCGATTGGCCGTTCGCTCGGGAACGCGCCCGGCGCCGTACGCGCCCACCGCTGCACCCGCCGCGAAGCCCACACCCACGGCGGCGAGCTGCAGCCAGGGCAAACCTCCCTGTTCCTGGGCGTACACGAACACCGCCGGAAGACCGATCGGCGGCAGCATCATGGCCAGGGTGGTCGCTTGCGCCTCGAGGCGCCCGAGCTTCGCGAAACGACGGAGCAAGGGAAGCGCCACCAGGCCGCCGCCTACGCCCAGGAGCCCCGACATGATGCCTGCTGCGAGGCCAATGCCGATGCCGATCGGCGCGGGCACGGGGATCGACGCATCGGTGTCGTCGAGGCTCGCGCCTCCGGGGCGACGCGAGAGGCCGCGGGTCGCATCCTTCGCACCGCCGCGTCGTGCGGACATCACCGCCCGGATCGCGGACACCCCCAGAAATGCCGCGAATAGCCAGCCGAGCTCGCGCGTGGGGACGCGGTGCGCGAGATAGGCCCCCGCGGCGGCGCCGCCGAGAAAACCGAGCACCAGCAAGACCACCAGCCTGGTGCGCACCGGCACCCCCGCGCGCCGATAGGTGAGGACCGCCGGCAGGCCCACGGGCGGAACCAGCGCTGCCAGGGATATGCCTTGGGCGCGGTGCTGTTCCGTGTGGAATGCAAGGACCAGGAGAGGCGCAAGGACTGCGCCACCGCCGATGCCGAGGAAGCCCGAGAGGGTGCCTGCGAGCGCGCCGAACGCTCCGGTGAGGATGAGCTCGAGGGTGGATGTCACGGTGCGCTCGTTGCCAAGGTATCACCATGCTCGCTCTTGCGGGCCCTCGGCTCCCCCGATACGGTGCCGCGCCATGCGAACCCTTCGAGCCGGTGCGGCAACGCTCGTAGCAGCCACGTCGTTCGCGGTCGGGACCGCGGCCCATGCCGAAGAGGCGAAGCCTGCGGACAATCCGGCACCCTTCGCCTGGGGCGACTTCACCTGGATGAACGGTCAGAGCCGGCAAAAGACCTTTCCCCTGGAGTTCTCCAAGTACCTGACCCTCAGTCTCTATTTGGATGCATACTACGCCTATTCCTTCAATCACCCGCAAGACGACACGCTGACCGCCACCGCCAGCGTGGGTCGCCACAACGAGTTCCAGATCAATCTGGCGTCGGTGGGGCTGGAGTGGAACTACAAGAACGTCATCGGTCGCATGTCGGTCCAGTGGGGAAACATGCTCAACCTGGTGCAAGACCTCGACGGCTCGACCGCTCGCGGTCGCTCCCTCACCTCGCAGAACATGCGGTACATCCGCGAGGCGACGCTGGGTTATCACTTCGACGTGCACTCCGGGCTCAACCTCGAGGCCGGCATGTTCATGTCGTACATCGGGCTCGAGAGCTACTTGTTGGCGGAGAACTGGAACTACACGCGCTCGCTCATCTGCGAGGCCACGCCCTTCTACTTCCAGGGGATTCGCGCCCAGTACTTTCCCACGCCCAAGATCAAGATCGAGCCCTGGCTCATGAATGGCTGGCAGAGCTACGGAAAGTGGAACGTCGCGCCCTCCACCGGTCTCGCCTTCCGCTGGAACCCCGAGGAGTACATCGGGGTGATGGCGAACTTCTACGTGGGCACCGACACCAAGGGCGTGGACGATCGCGTGCGCTTCCACCACGACGACAGCGTCCTCCTTCGCTACTACAATGCGCCCGAAAGCCGCGGCATCTCCAAGCTCGCGGTGAGCATCAACAACCACGTGGGCTTCGAAGGTGGCGGCGTGGGGCTACCGGGCCCCGCCGATGCCTACGTTCTCGGCACCAGCATCGCCCACCGGGTCTCGTTCCTGAAGGACCGATTCGCCTTCACGCTGCGCGGTGAGTACATGACCAACCCCTCACGCTACCTCGCCAGCTACGCGCCGCCCGACCTCGCGGCGCGGCCGGGTAACGATCTGCGCGTGTACGGCGGCACCGCCACCCTCGAGTTCATGCCCATCGACTTTCTCGGCGTGCGGTTGGAGGTGGTGCACCGGCGCTCCAGCATTCCGTACTTCGCGGGCCCGCGCGGCACCACCTCGGAGAGCGGCTTTCAAGACGACACCGCCAAGGGCTTCCGGGTGGACTCGGTGCCCTACCAGACGCTGGGCCTGGTCTCCGCGAACTTCCGACTGTAGCGGCGGGCGCGATCGAGGAGCTCGGGCCCGCGGGCGTCGTCACTCACGGTGATCGCCAGTCGGGCGTCGTCCGCTTCCACCGAGATCTTCGGCAGACCGCCAGGGAGCGAGAAGGGATCGTCGGGCGCCTGGGTGCCCGCGGTCACCTCGCGTGCGGCGCGGCAACGAAGCTTCCGCTCCAGGAGCACCGCGGTGGTGCCCGGCTCCGGGGTCACGTACAGGATGGCCCCGGCCACGCGGCTATCGTGACCGCTCTTGGAGGGCATCGTTCGGTAGAACGGGCGCACCTTCTCGACGTGCAAGGGCGCTGTCGCTGCGTCCTGCGTTCCACACAGGTCGCGCTCGTCGGCCTTGGCCCGCGCGGCGGGATCGTCGGCGGCCGGAATCAGGATTCCGCATCCGAGCATGGCGAGCGCGAGCAGCGGAGCGAGGATGAAGCGTCCCATGGTCACATCCGGAAAATGTGGGAGAAGATGATGCGCGTTTCCTGCTTGCGCAGGTCGGCCTGGTAGTTGGTCGGATCGCCGATGGGCGCGTTCCAGCCGTTGGGTGAGGTCACCCCGCCGGGGCCGGCAAAATAGGGCGTATTGGCCTCCCGGTGCACCAGCTCGACGCCCCAGGTGGAGTATTCGGTGGGCATGAACTGGAGCGAGGTCGAGGCGTCCCAGGCGTCGAAGTCGTCGCCGGGATTCTGGGTGAGCACGCCGGTGCCGGACGGAAGCAATGCCAGGTAGCGGCCGGGATTGTGAATGTAGCCACCGCCTACCGTCCAGCCGAGCTTGTCGCCGGCGAACCAGAGCCGGTGGTAGACCATGCCACTGATGAAGTTCTGCGCCGGGCCGCCGCTTCCACCGAAGGGCGTCACACCTTCACCGGTCTCGAAGCCGAAGTCCTGGGTGAGCGAGAATGCGCCCTTGGATAGGGCCTTGCTCGGGGCGTTGTAATAGCGAATCTGTACGCTGTCGTCGGTGTGGAAGCGCAGGCGTCCGGCGGCGTTGGCGGTATCGAATCCGAAATAGTTATTGGCCACCACCGAGATCCATTCGTAGGGGCGCCACAGGATCTGCATGCCCACGCCCGGCGCGTTGTTGAACATGCCGTAGGTCTGCCAGCCGTTCACCAGCCACGGCTCGATCTTGAGCTTGTCGCTGGTGAAGATCTGCAGGCGCGCGCCGGTGAAGAACCAGGGTGTGTTGTCGGAGGTGTACGAAGGCTGGTAGTTCCAGTTCTCGAAGTTGTTGTAGGAGAGCAGCCCCACGTACGACTTGAAGATGCCCACGTCGAGGTTGATGCCGTTGAGCACGTTCCAGTGATATCCGGCATATCCCTCGGTGACGAAGCGAAGCGCGGTATACAGGTCGAACTGCCCCCGGAGCGGCGTATTGTCGTTGCGGGGAATGCCGGTGGCGCGGGTGCCGTATTGCAACATGAGACGCGCGCGGGCGCCTTCGTAGTGAAAGTCGCCGCCTACCTCGATGTACGAGACGTTGAGCTCGTTGCTGCGGAACGTGGCGGTGGAACCAGTGTTGGTGTGGTCCTTGGGAAAGTGGAGCGCGAGGTTGTAGTTGACGTCGACGGTGACGCTGCCGGTGAAGTACTTGCTGTCGAGGAGCGCCTTCTTCTGGCGATTGTTGCCCTGGAGCCAGCCGAAATCTCCGAACGCGAAGGGCTCCGCAGCGGGCTCCGGCGCAGGATCACTCGTGGCTGCCGCCGCCGCAGAGGGCAAGGTGCCCTGAGCGCCCACCGGAGGTACCGGCTCCGGCGTCGGATCGGGCTTGGCGGTGTTCGCCGGATCGGTGATGGCGGGAGGCGGCGCGACCGGCTCGTTGGCAGGTGGAGGCGTGTCCTGCGCGCCGGCCGAAGTGGCGTGCGCCATGGCCGCCACCGCCGACAAGATCGCGACCGCAGAGGAACGAAAGACGATGCACATGAGCTCTCCTCGAGGATCCGCTGCGGGACGCATGCGGCGTCGCGCGGTTCCGTGAGAGGCCAAGCTAGGCAATCGGCGATCAAGAAAGCGTCAAGACGCGGCTTCCCGGAGCCGGAAGGACATCAAGATGCTGCATAGCCAAGGCCTATGAGGCTCATAGAAACGCGCCCCCTGGGCACGTGACGTGCGCCGGCTACAGTGCTTCCTGGGACGAAGCCGTCGCGCGCTGTGCGTGGAGAACGTCCCCTCACAACCTCGAAGCGGCTTCGGTCGCAAAGGAATCGTCATGAAGGTTCGCATGTTCAAAGGCCTCGCCGCGTGCTCTCTCGCGCTCGCGGCATTAGCGCTCCCGGCCTGCACCGCCGCTACCGACGCGGGGGAAGACGGCGTCGAGACGCCGGAGATCGGGCAGAGCACCGCCGCCGTCACCACCCCGCACTGGGGCAGCTTCACGCGGAGCAATGTTTGCCGGTCCGACGGCAAGCGGAAGTGGTCGGCGATTCTTTGGGACATCCCCTGGGGCGCGAGCTGGGAGGCCGCCTGCGCCAAGGCGAAGGGTGACCCCAATCACATCACGCCGCGGGTTCCGGACAAGTGCGTGACCAGCATCAACGAGTGGGGCGAGTGGTACCTGACCGACTCCACCTGTGCCCCCCCGGAGGCGAGCTTCGTGTCCTTCACCACCTCGCCTACGCGGCCCTGCGCCGACGGGCTCGCGCGCTTCTCGTTCACCGCACACTCATCCGGCACCGCGTGCTTCCAGCTGCGCATCAACGGAGCGCCGAAGGACATCGGTCCGTCGGTGTGTGGCACCGGCGATTGGACCGGATCGGCCACCATCGACCTTCAAGCCGAATACGGCGCGCACGTTCCTGCGGAGCTTACGGTCCGGGGATTCCTCCACGGTGACGGGCAGACGCTGGCCACCGTCGACAGGACGGTGACCACACAGATCTGTAACTGATCTTCAGTCCTCGCGCATGCGATAGCCCACCCCGGGCTCGGTGACGATGAGCTTGGGGCGGGCCGGGTCGGCCTCCACCTTCTTTCGCAGCTCGGCCATGTGCACCCGCACGTAGTGCGACTGGTTGGCGTAGGCCGGGCCCCACACGTCCTTGAGAATCTGCCGGTGGGTGAGCACCTTCCCGCGGTGCTGCGCCAGGAGCGCCAGCAGCTTGTACTCGGTGGGTGTAAGGTGCACCTCTTTACCGCTCACCAGCACTTGACGCTTCCCGAGGTCGAGGGTGAGGTCGCGAATGGTGAGCACCGGCTCACTCACGTTGCTGGCCGCCTCGCGTACGTGGCGCAACGCCACGCGAATGCGGGCCAATAGCTCGTTGATACCGAAGGGCTTGGTGAGGTAGTCGTCGGCGCCCGCGTCGAGCGCCAGTACCTTGTCGTCCTCCCGCCCGCGGGCGGAGATGACGATGATCGGCGTGCGCGTCCACTCGCGCATCTGCTTGGTGAGCTCGAGCCCGTCCATGTCGGGGAGGCCCAGGTCCATCAAGATGAGCTCGGGGGCGTGGGTGGTGGCCAGCTGGGTGGCCTCCTGGGCGGTGCCGGCCTCCAGCAGGCGATAGCCGTGCGAACCGAGGGAGGCGCGAATGAAGCGCAGCATCTGGGGCTCGTCTTCGACGATGAGGATCAAGGGGCCGTTCATGCTTCCACCGTGGGCGGCGTACCCTGGAGCGGCAGCCGAAATTCGAACACCGCGCCGCCGTCGTTTCGTGCCGTGAGGGTACCGCCGTGAGCTTCGGCGATGGCGCGGCAAATCGCAAGGCCGAGACCCGCGCTCGACTTTCCCTGGTGGGCTCCCCGGTAGAAGCGCTCGAAGATGCGCTCCTCGTCACCTTCCGCGATGCCCGGGCCCTGGTCGGCCAGCTCGACCACCAACGTGGCGGACTCCACCCGCGCGCGGATGGTGAGCGGCGAGCTCTCCGGCGTGTACTTGATGGCGTTCTCCAGCAGGTTGATGAACAACTGCTCCAGGAGCACCGGATCTACCGAAACCAGCGGCAAGTCGTCCGGTAGATGGGTGTGGACTGCACGCGTTCCCAGCAGATGCTCCAGGTGCGAGAGCGCTGAGCCGACCACCTCCACCAGCGGCACCCACTCGCGCTTCAGCGCCAGCTCTCCGCCCTCCAGCCGGGTCATGTCGAGGAGGTTCTTCACCAAGCGCTCGAGGCGCTCGGCTTCCTCCACCATGGTGTCGAGCAGCTCCCGCTGGGTCTGTGGCGATAGCGTGGCTTCGTCGCGCAACGTGGACGCGGTGCCGGTGAGCACCCCCAGCGGCGTTCGCAAGTCGTGCGACACCGACGAGAGCAACGAGCTGCGCAGCTCCTCGGTCTTGGCCTTGATGGCCGCCTGGCGGGCCTGTTCCGTCAGGCGCACCCGCTCCAGGGCGAAGGCGATTTGCCGGGCGAAGGTCTCGAGGAAGGTGCGCTGCTCGTGGGGCAGCGCCGCCTCCGGACGGAGGGCGAGCACGCCCAGCACCTGATTGCCCACCACCAGCGGCGCGCACAGCACCTTGGCGCCGGGCAGCGTGGCGGTGCCCAGCCCGGCGAGCGTGCGGTGCTCCTTGGCCCACTTGCCTACCGCGTGCTCCGACCCCTGCAGGGCGGCGCCCCGAGGCCAGGCCGTCTCCGCGCCGTCCTCGCCCACGATGACCGCGGGAACGCCGAACGCCTCGGCTGCTTGACGCGCGGCGGCCTCCGCCACCTCGGGCTCCGCCTGCGATCCGCCGAGCTCGCGGCTCAGCGCATAGAGCGCCCGCGTGCGCTCCTCGCGGCTTCGCGCGGCTCGCTCTTGCCGTTGCACCCGCGTGGCGAGGGCGCTCATGACGAAGCCGAGGCCGAACATCATGGTGAACGTGAGCAGGTAGCGACCGTCGCGGACCGCGAGCGTGTAGTAGGGGGGGACGAAGAAGAAGTCGTAGGTGGCTACCGAGAGGCCCGCCACGAAGATGGAAGGCCCTCGGCCCAGGCGCAGCGCCGCGAACATGACCGCCACCAGGTAGAGCATCTCCACGTCGGGCACGTGGAAGGCCTCGCGGAGGCCCCAGCCGATCGCCGTCATCAGCGCGACGAGGCCGCTGGCCAGCAGGTAGGGCCGCGGCTCGAACGACGCTCCGGGCACGCGTGCGGCCTCGGTGGGGGTGGTCCTCTCGTCGTCGCCGGAGATGACGTGCACGTCGATGTTGCCGCTCCCGCGCACCAGCTCGTCGAGGAGCGACCCCCGCAGGCGGTCCCAGATGCGCGCGTGGGTGGGTTTGCCGAGGACGATGCGCGTGACGTTGTGCTTGCGCGCATAGGCCAGTACCGCGTCGCCCACGCCGAGCCCGTCGAGCCGCACGATGCTCGCGCCGAGCGACTCTGCCAGCGCCAGATGTGCTTCCAGGCGCACGCGATCGACCTCGGCCAGCGGCGCGCGTCCCGACACTTCCACATACGCGGCGACCCACGGACCGCGGAGCCGGGTGGCCATGCGCCGCACCGCGCGCACCAGGCGGGCCGATGCCGGCGCCGGGCCCACGCACACCAGAATACGCTCGCTGGTGGCCCAGGTGGCGTCGACACCATGCGCCTCGCGGTACTCGAGGACGTCGTCGTCCACGTGCTCGGCCACCTGCCGCAGCGCGAGCTCACGCAAGGCCAGCAGGTTCCCGCGTCGGAAGAAGTGGGTGGCGGCGCGCTCCGCCTGGGCCGCGATGTAGACCTTGCCCTCCTTGAGGCGCACCAGAAGCTCTTCCGGCGCCAGGTCCACCAGCTCGATCTCGTCGGCCCGCTCCAGCACGGCGTCCGGCACCGTCTCACGGACGCGCACGCCCGTGATCTGCGCCACCACGTCGTTCAGGCTCTCCAGGTGCTGGACGTTGAGTGTAGTATACACATCAATGCCGGCGTCCAGGAGCTCCATCACGTCTTGCCAGCGCTTCTGGTGGCGCGAGCCAGGCGCGTTGGTGTGCGCCAGCTCGTCCACCAGGACCACCCGCGGCTTTCGCGTGAGCACCCCGTCGACGTCGAGCTCTTCGAGCACGCTCCCCCGGTACGCGAACTTGCGCCGGGGCAAGAGCGGCATCCCGAGCAGGAGCGCCGCCGTCTCGTAGCGACCATGGGTCTCCACCAGGCCCACTGCGACGTCGACTTCCTGCTCCACCAGCTCCCGTGCCACCTGGAGCATGCGGTAGGTCTTGCCCACGCCCGGCGCGAAGCCGAAGAAGATGCGCAGGCGTGCCCGCTTCGCCTCTTCCTTGGCGCGCAGGAGCAGCGCCTCGGGATCGGGGCGAGGATCACCCGCCGCGGGGATGCGCTCTTGGGGCACGAGCCTTTACTACCCCCCTCCGCGGGCCTGGTCGAGGGCGAGGTTCAGCCGGAGCACGTTCACCCGCGGCTCGCCCAGCAGGCCCAAGGTGCGTCCTTCGACGTGCGCGTCCACCAAGGCTCGCACGGTTGCCTCGGCGAGGCCGGTGGCGCGGGCCACGCGCGGCACCTGATAGTAGGCAGCTGCGGGCGAGATGTGCGGATCGAGCCCGCTGCCCGAGGTGGTCACCAGGTCCACCGGTACCGGCGCCAGGTTGCCCGGATCGGCCTCGCGCAGGGCGACGATCCGTGCGCGCACGGCGTCTTCCAGCGCGGGATTGGTCGGCCCCAGATTGGACCCGCCGGAGGCACGGCCATCGTACGGCTCGGGCGAAGTGGCCGAGGGCCGGCTCCAGAAGTGCGCCGGGCTCGTGAACGCCTGCCCGATCAGATCCGAGCCGGCTCCGCCCGGAAGGAGGCTGCCACGCGCAAGCCGGGGAAAGGCCAGCGCCGAGGCCCCGGTGATGGCTGCAGGATACACGACACCCAGGAGCAGCGTGAACGCCAGGAGGAGAGTCGCCGCGGGACGAAGGACGGATTTCATGGTCACACCCAGTGCAAGGTGGAGAGGAGGAGATCGATGCCCTTGATGCAGGGGAAGGGAAGGAGCAACCCGCCCAGGCCGAACACCAGGATGTTCCGCCGCAGCACCACGCCGGCGGCGCCGGGGCGATAGGCGATGCCGCGGAGCGCCAGGGGAATGAGCGCGGCGATGATGAGGGCGTTGAAGATGACCGCCGAGAGCACCGCGCTGGTGGGCGAGTGAAGGCGCATGACGTTGAGGGCGCCCAGCGAGGGATAGGTGGCCGCGAAGGCCGCCGGGATGATGGCAAAGTACTTCGATACGTCGTTGGCGATGCTGAAGGTGGTGAGCGCCCCGCGGGTCATGAGCATCTGCTTGCCAATCTCGACCACCTGGATGAGCTTGGTGGGATTGGAGTCGAGGTCGACCATGTTGCCGGCTTCCTTGGCGGCCTGGGTACCTGTGTTCATGGCCACCGCGACGTCGGCCTGAGCCAGCGCCGGCGCGTCGTTGGTGCCGTCGCCGGTCATGGCCACCAGGTGACCCTTCTTCTGCAGCTCGCGAATGCGCGCGAGCTTCGCTTCGGGGGTGGCCTCCGCCATGAAGTCGTCCACGCCGGCTTCGGCGGCGATGGCCGCGGCGGTGAGCGGATTGTCGCCGGTGATCATCACCGTGCGAATCCCCATCCGGCGGAGCTCGCCGAACTTCTCCTTGATACCCATCTTCACGATGTCCTTCAGCTCGATGACGCCCAGGACGCGCGACTCCTCTGCCACCACCAGCGGCGTGGCGCCGCGCTTGGCCACTTCGTCCACCGCTTCGCGCACGTCCTTGCCGAGCTCCCCGCCCAGGTCCTTCACGAAGCGCGCGATGGCGTCGCCGGCGCCCTTGCGAATACGCTTTCCGCCCACGTCGACGCCGCTCATGCGGGTTTGCGCGGTGAAGGGGACGAACTCGCCCGGGCTCTCGGTGGTCTCGCCCTTGATGCCATATCGCTCTTCTGCCAGCACCACCACGCTGCGCCCCTCGGGCGTCTCGTCGGCCAGCGAAGCGCGGTGCGCCGCCCGAGCCATCTCGACCTCGGAGACGCCGGCCGCGGGAACGAGGCGAGTCGCTTGGCGATTGCCCAGGGTGATGGTGCCGGTCTTGTCGAGCAGGAGCACGTCGACGTCGCCGGCGGCCTCCACCGCGCGACCCGAAGTGGCGATGACGTTGGCCTGGATCATCCGGTCCATGCCGGCGATGCCGATGGCCGAGAGCAGGCCGCCGATGGTGGTGGGAATCAGGCACACCAGGAGCGCCACCAGCACCGTCAGCGACACCGGTGCACCGCTCTTCGCCACGCGCACCGCATACTGGCTATACGGAAGTAGCGTAACCGTCGCGAGCAGGAACACGATGGTGAGCGCCGCGAGGAGGATATCCAGGGCAATCTCGTTGGGGGTCTTCTGGCGCTTGGCGCCTTCGACCATGGAGATCATGCGGTCGAGGAAGGTTTCGCCGGGGTTGGCCGAGATGCGCACCACCAGCCAGTCGGAGAGCACGCGGGTGCCGCCGGTTACCGCGCTGCGATCGCCGCCCGCCTCGCGGATGACCGGCGCGCTCTCGCCGGTGATGGCGCTCTCGTCGACGGACGCCATGCCGGAGACGATTTCACCGTCGCCGGGAATCAGCTCGCCAGCGTCGACCAGGACGAAGTCGCCCTTGCGCAGCTCCGAGGACGACACCGTCTCCGCTTTTGCATCTCGCTCCGGTGAAGCCAGGCGCTGCGCCGGCACGTCTTTGCGGGCCTTTCGCAGGGTGTCGGCCTGGGCCCGACCGCGACCCTCGGCCATGGCCTCGGCGAAGTTGGCAAAGATCACCGTGAACCAGAGCCACAGAGAAATGGCCAATACGAAGCCCGGAGCCACTTCGCCTTGGCCGGTTGCGACGCCGTGCACGAACAACAGCGTGGTGAAGGCGCTGCCGATCTCCACCACGAACATCACCGGATTCTTCACCATGCGCCGGGGGTCGAGCTTGCGCAGCGCGTCCACCGTCGCACGCTGCACGAGCGCGCGCGTGAACAGCGGCCTCTTCTCGGCGCTCATCGGCTCACCTGCTCGACGACCGGGCCCAGCGAGAGGGCGGGAACGAAGGTCAGCGCACCCACCAGCAAGATGGTGCCGGCCAGAAGCGCCACGAAGAGCGGCGTGTGCGTGGGCAGGGTCCCCGCGCTCTCCGGTATCCTCTTCTTCTTGGCGAGGGAGCCGGCCATGGCCAGCACCGGCACGATGACCCAGAAGCGCCCTATCAACATGCACACGCCGATGGCGACCGCCAGGAAGCGGCCGTTGGCGGTGAGCCCTCCGAAGGCCGAGCCGTTGTTGTTGGCGCCGGACGAGAATGCGTAGAGCAGCTCGCTGAAGCCATGGGCGCCCGGGTTCGCCACCGCATCGCGCGCCGACGAGACCTGGGTGGCGATGGCCGTCCCCACCAGCACCGCAGCCGCGGGAATGAGGATCACCAGGCTCGCCATCTTCATCTCGAAGGCTTCGATCTTCTTTCCCAGGTACTCGGGCGTGCGCCCGACCATGAGGCCGGCGATGAACACGGCGATGATGGCGTACACCAGCATGCCGTAGAGCCCGGAGCCCACGCCGCCGAAGATGATCTCGCCGAGCTGCATGAGCCACATGGGAACCATGCCGCCGAGCGGCGTGAAGCTATCGTGCATGGAGTTGACGGAGCCGTTGGAGGCCGCGGTGGTCACCGAGGCCCATAGCGCCGAGTCGACCGCGCCGAAGCGCACTTCCTTGCCCTCCATGTTGCCACCGCCGGCCAGCGTGCTCGCCGCCTGATCGACGCCCAGCGCCGAGAGCGCGTGGTTGCCGCCCTGCTCCGCCGCCATCACCGCCACCGTGAGGGGGACGAAGATCACCAGCATCGCCGAGAGCACCACCCAGCCCTGACGCCGATCCTTCACCATCTCGCCGA
>JABFRG010001068.1 GCA_013141295.1 Polyangiaceae bacterium | reverse complement strand
TGGGAAGGGCGACCGCTTCTCCGGTCGGCAGGGCACCGGACGTCGGCGTGGGCGCGGGAGCGGGAGAGACCTGCGCGCCGCCGCAAGCGAGCGGGGCTCCGAAGGGAATTCCTGCCGCCCCCGCGGCGCCGAGAGCACGGAGAATGCGCGCACGAAGCATTGCGTTCATGGTTCCCATCCTATCTCGGCGGCCGCGCGCGATGGGCCAATGGTGACGAAAAATCAGTCCGGACAAGGAACGCGAACGTAGTTCGCGGGCGGCGGATTGCAGCTCGATGCGGGCGGGCAATCCATCGCGCGGTTCGTCTGTACTGTACACACGATGTGCCCTGGCCAGCGGCGTACGGTGGCGGGAAACTCCGCCGCGGGCGGGCATGGGTACGCCTTTGGCTTGGAGCTGGTGCAGGGGAACTGCGAGCAGTCGAGCTCGACCTCGACGGTACACTTGTCGCCCGCCTTCTTGACGGTCCAGCTTCCAGCGGTGGTGGACAGGCCGGCTTTCGGCATCGCCGGCGGCGGGGCGGGCGGCGTGGCGGTAGAGGTAGCGGTGGGCGTCACGGTCGCGGCCGTTGCAGAGGGCACCGGCGGTGCGACAGGCGCGGTGGACGCCGTCGCGGGCCCCACCGGTGACGTGAGCTCCGGCGGGTTGTGGGATATCGGCGCTTCGGCGCCTCCGTGACAGCCGGCGGCGACGGTGACCACGAACGGAGCGGCAAGGAAGCGACGAGATGCCATGGTGCGCATGCTTGGACGAACGAGCGGCGGCGAAAGTTCTTTCACCGACGCTTGCGCGCCTTCTTGGCCAGCGCCGGGAGCTTCGCGGCCTTTCCCGACTCCAGCAGCTTGCGCAGGGCCTTTTCCATCTCCCGGCCGAAGACCACGCGGACGGCTTCTTGCCCGGTGGGCCGCAGCGCTTCGAAGAGCCCGCCGGCGTCCTTGGCGTCGATGGCGCCCTGTCCGGCGCGATCCACGAAGAACTCCACCAGGTCGGCGGCGGCGCGAGCCATGTGCTTGCGAAGCAGCGTGGCGGCGCCGGTGGAGGTCTCGAGATCGATGCCAGCGCCCTCGAGCTTCATGGCGACCGCCAACAGCGCCGGGCTCGCCAGCAGATACACGTCGCCCTTGGGCTCGAGAATCCGCGCGCGAACCAGATCCGCCAGGAGGCCGGGTCGGCGCGCGCCGCACAGCTCGTAGACCTCTTCGGTGGTCACCGTGCGCGGGCGGTCGTTGGCCCAGGAGGCCTGCATCTGCTGCTCGACCCCGAGCCACTCGGCGAGGTCCACCTCACCGCGATCGATGCTGGAGCACAGGTCGCGAATCGCATCCATGCGGAGGCCGCGGTCCTGGAGCTGCGCGATGAGCGCGAGGCGTTCCACGTGCGGCTTGCCGTAGATGGCCACCCGTCCGCGAATGAGCGGCGGCATGAGCGCACCCTTCGACTGGTAGAAGCGAATGGTGCGGCTCGGCACCCGGGTCTGGGTGGCCAGCTCGTCGATGGTGAGATCGGCTTCGTTGCTGGCGTCGTCGCTATGGCTGGCTGGGCTGGTCATCCGCACTCGTGCTTCGTTCTATCACGCCATCGACCGGATGATCTCCCGAGTCCCGCCGCCGTCGCGGGAGAGCGCGACCAGGTGGCCCAGGGCCTTGCGCAGGGTCTTTCCCCACGACGCGCTCTTGTACGCCACGCCGTGCCGCTCGCAAATGTCGCGGATGGCGGGCGCGATCTCCCGCAGTCGTTGCGGCGGCAAGGTGGGAAACAGGTGGTGCTCGATCTGGCAGTCGAGGCCACCGCAGAGCACCGACACCGGTAGGCTGACCTCGAAGTCGTTGGAGGCCTCCACCTGCATGGCGTACCACTCGCCGCGGCTCTTGGGGCGGGCCCCCATGGGATAGCTCTTCACGTCCTCGCCCACGTGACCGCAGTAGATGGTGGCCGCCGAGTACACGTCGCGCAGCGTCTCCGCCAGCCAGTTGCCCAGCAGTACCTTCCAGAAGAAGGGCCCGGCGAGCAGCGGAAAGAACACGTAGTTCTTCAGGTAGTAGGGCACGTACTTGCGCAGCGCCTTCTTCCACGCGGAGCGCACGCTGGCGGGGGATCGGTCCGGGAGAAAATCCAGATCACTGGGCAATCCGTTGTCGAAGAACACGTCGTGAAGCCCGGTGAAATGCAGGTTCATGAGGAACCCGAAGTTGGGGAAGAGCACCAGGAGCGCGAACGGAACCTGGTAGCGGTGTCGCGGCGCGTACGGCGTGTGCTCCGTGAGGCGCACCGGCCCGAAGTGAATGTCCGGGTCCTTGCCGGTGACGTTGGTGCTCCCGTGATGTCGAACGTTGTGCCCGTAGCGCCACGACTCCTCGTCGATGGGAACGTCCCAGCCGAAGGTCTTCGAGGCGAAGCGCTCGCCACCCGGTAGCTTGTCGTAGGCGCCGTGCAGCGCGGTGTGGCCTATCTCGGTGGCCTGGAGCTGCTTGTGCACCCACAAGCACAGAACGCCGGCGGAGAACGAGAGCGGCTCCGGGCTCACGTGGATGAGCACCCGGCCCACCACCTCCATGGCCCGCGAAAAAGCGTTCAAGCGGCGCACGTAGCGCACGTCTTCCTCTCCCACGCGGCCGAAGACCTTGGCCTTCACCGCGTCGATCTCCTCCCCGAAGCGCAGGTATGCGTCGTCCGAGAGCCGCGTCGGGCTCTCGCTGGTCATTTCCACAGTCATGGATGCCTCCTGTTGTTACAGCATCAACTGGTGCATCACTTATAACTGTAACACTGATTACCGTCAACGTTGGGGCGGTCGATTTATGGCCAGGCGGCCAGTTCTGGTGATTCAAGCTTCGCCGGCGACGCCCGTTCCCACGTTCATGAGCCCTTTGTACGGCATCGGGATGGCAGCCATGGGTCGCGCCGGCGCGAGCCTGGAACGGGCCGCCTCCAACCTGGCGAACGCGGGCGCGGGTGGCGACGCGGCGGGCGGCGACGTCGTGAGCGACATGGTCACGCTCTCCACCGCGGGCATCCAGTTCAAGATCGCAGCCTCCATCGTGAGGTCGGCGAACGAGACGACCGGTACCCTGCTCGACGTTCTCGCCTAGCCATATACGCGTGCCCATGCCCGCTCACCGTGGGCCCGCGTAGGCGCACCAGGCGCGCCGGCCGCAACCGTTGCGGTCCTATTGGGGTTCCCGTGCTGTGAAGATCCGCAGGTCCCGGGCGCGGCTCCGGTCTTGCTTGGGAGAGGGACGTACCCGTCTACCTGAAGGATCGCCCATGACCCGCGCCCCGGTTTCGTCGACGCCCCCCGAAGGTGCCCGCAGCCTCGCCGATCTCCGCAGCCAAGCGGCGGTGGTGCAAACGCTGTTCGATCACGTGGAGCGCCTCGCTTCCGCCTCGAAGGACACGCAGGTCGCTCGGGAACAGCTGGTGGAAGAGCTCAGGCGGCTCGGCACCATGGCGCTCGACGCGGCGGCAGCCATGGCAAGAGCGAGCGGGGAGACGGGCTCGACGCAGCGGGCAGGCTGACGCGAGGGTGGGGCGTGGCGTTCGTGCGCCATGGGCCGTCGCGCCCTCTCGGGCTCCGCTTCGCTGCCGCTCCGGGCACCACGGCGCGGCAGGCGTGGAACTTGCTGACCGCGAATTCATGGCTCTTCCGCCCCTCGCCACCGACGAGACGCGAGCGCTGCGCGCGCGGCTCCTCGGCGTGGTGGCGCGAACCGTGCGCGACCCGCGGGTCCTGCAGGTCGTGGGCCGCATGCCTCGCCACGTCTTCGCCCCCGACCTCACGAT
>JABFRG010001155.1 GCA_013141295.1 Polyangiaceae bacterium | reverse complement strand
CTCCAGCGAGTGAGAGTATTCGGTTCATTCGATGTACCTCTGCAGCTCGCGGTGGTCCTCGCGCGGCTTGCACTGGAACAGGTAGTGCGCCGCGAGCCCTGGGGCCATGGGGCATGGGCCCCACGGCCGTTCGGCCGCGTGGTCGCTCGGACGCGTGGCGCCGCTCCTTCAACCGCGATAGGAATGCAACGTGTCGCGTACCCACCCCGAAGGCGAATCACCCTTTCACGCAGAGCTCCGCGGCGCAGCGCGCTGGCTACCGCGGGGGCTCGTCCGCGGATGGTCGCTGTGGCTTCTGAAGCATCTCCCAGCGATGCCGCGACGCATGCCCGATTCGGCCACGGTGGAGGTGCGATCGCTCGCGGGAACGTCGGCCACCGCGCGCATCGTTCGCAGCGGGGCGTCGGGTCGGCCCGGACCGGTGGTGCTGTGGATCCACGGCGGCGGCTACGTGATGGGGAGCGCCAAGGTGGACGATGCGTTCTGCGCGCACATCGCGGAGCGGCTGGGGGCCGTGGTGGTATCGGTGGACTATCGCCTCGCGCCGGAGCATCCGTTCCCCGCGGGCCTCGACGACTGCGCCGCGGCCTGGGAGCTGGTTCACGCAGAGGCAGCGGCCCTCGGCATCGACCCGGCGCGATCCATCATCGCGGGCCAAAGTGCTGGAGGCGGCCTCGCCGCGGCCCTGGTGCAGCGTCTCGTGGACGCCGGTGCCCCCCTGCCCTGCCTGCAGCTCTTGATCTATCCGATGCTCGACGATCGCACGGTGCTGCGCCGGGAAGACAATCGACGTCATCGGGTGTGGGATCACACCAGCAACGCCATAGGCTGGTCCATGTATCTTGCATCCACTCCGGGCGCCGCGGAGCTCCCCGCCTACGCCGCGCCGGCGCGGCGGGAGAATCTGCGCGGGCTCCCGCCCACCTGGATCGGCGTTGGCACCCTCGACCTGTTCCTCGACGAGAACCGGGCGTACGCGCGGCGGCTGGAAGAGGCGGGTGTTCCGGTGGAGCTGCAGGTGGTCCCGGGCGCTTTTCACGCGTTCGAGATGCTGGTTCCCCGCGCCGCAGTGAGCCGCGCCTTCGTGGCGTCGCAGCTCGAGGTCATGGAGCGGGCTCTCACCGGACCTTCTTCCCGGACTTCGGGTCCACCCGGGTGAAGAGCGCGCACTTGGCGGGGCCGAGGGTGCCCGCGCTGAGCGGCATGAGCGGGTGATAGGTGCGCGGGGTGGGCTGGTCCGGAAAGCCGAGGACGTTGCCGTCGAGGTCGAACCCCAGCGGCGTACCGATGGCCTTGCGGTCGAGATCGTAGGTACCCTCGGCGGTGTCGACTCGGTAGCGCTCGGCGCCGCGTGCCCAACCCACGCGGCCGCCGTCGTCGGGGCCGATGTTGGTATCCTGCATGCTCTCGTCGCTCGGCAATGCCCGGGGCGCTGCGCTCCCGTCGACGGGAAATACCCACCCCCTCATGACCAACCCGGCGGCGTTGATGGCTTGCGCGAAGGTGCCGCCCGGCGAGACGCGCACATCGACGCCCGGTTCGCGACTGCGCACCGGCGCGCAGCCGAGCGTGTCGAGGCGAAGTGTGGCGACGTTGGCGCCGAGGACGCAAGCGGCTTCACCGGACAAGAAGAGCGGCGCTCCCTGCGGGGTGGTGGACCCGAATGGCGTGTGGAACCGGCCGAGTGATCCCGGCGCTTGGGGAGGACCCGTGAGGCCGATCGCAGAGGCGACCGCGGGCTCCCCGCCGTGCACGTCGACGATCACGAGGAGCGGGGCGTTGCCATGGATCGCCGGCTCCGGGAGGGAGCGCCGGACGGCGACGGCGTAGAGATAGCCACCGTCGGGGCTGAACTGCACGCGCAGGGGGTAGATGCCCAGTATCGTCTCGGCGACGCGGGCGAAGGTCTTCCCGCCGTTGGCCGAGTAGAAGAGCGCATCCTCGGACGCGACCGCCATCTTCTGGTGATCGGGCGAGAGCGCGGCCACGTCGTCGGCGTGCCCGCGCGTGAGGTGGTGATCCATGTGGTGCACCTCGAACCGCGCGAGCATCGACATGTGCCGCGCGAGCGCCCCCTGCCCTGCGTCCGACGCCAGGTAGCCGAGGGCCGGGCCCGGTTGCACGCGCTCCGGCAGGATGCGGCCGAGATTCGCCAGCGGGTGGGTTTCCGTCACGCAGCGGGAGGCGAGGTCGACGACGGCCAGGTAGCCGCGATCCTGGAGCGAAACGACCGTCAGGAGAGCCTCGGTCTTGCTCAACGCCACGAGGCGGGCCCCCAGCGGACGCGCGAGGTTCCCGTCCAAGGAGCGCGAATACGGCCGATCCGCCAAGCCCACCCAGGCAGCGGCGGTCGGTGCAGGTTGCACCGGTGTCGATGCCATCGAGGGAGCGGGCTGCGCGGGTGCGGCAGGTGGAGGCGGCGCCGGTGCTGCGCACGCGAAGAAGCCGAGGGCCACCCACGCCCAAACCCGCCTCATGGCGCTATCGTCCCTTTACCAATCCACATCGCTCTTCGACACGGCTACCGCTGAACGGCTTGGCGCTTGCCGGATTTCGGGTCCACGCGCGAGAGGAGCGTGCACTTTGTGTCGGCGAGGGTGCCCACGGTGGGCGGCATCGAGGCGCCCGGTCGATGGGGACGCACCAGGGGCGGCTGCTTGAAGCCGAGGATGTTGCCGTCGAGATCGAAGGCCAGGGGCGAGCCGATGGGCTTCCAGTCGAGATCGTACGTCGCGTCGGCGGTATCGACGCGAAAGCCCTTGGGGCCGCGGTCCCAGCCCACACGTCCCGCGTCGTCGGGGCCGATGGTTGCATTCTGCAAATAGAATCCGTCGGGCAGGGTCCGCGCGGGGGCGTGGCCGTCGACCGGGAATACCCAGCCCTTCTTGGCCTGAAGATCGCCGTGGGTCGCGTAGCCGAAGATGCCGCTGGGAGAGACCGTGAGATTGGAGCCCGGAACCAGCTTGGCGGTGGGCGCGCAGGCCAGTGCGTCGAGGTGCAGCGTGGTGGCGTTGGCGCCGAGGATGCACAAGGTATCGGGCGATGCGTACAGCGGCGCTCCCTGCGGCGTGATGGGGCCCAGCGCCGAGAACGAAGTACGGGGGTGCTTCGGGGCCGCCGGGGTGGCGGTGAGGTCGATTTCACCGACCAGGGTCGGCGTCTCGCCGTGAACGTCGACCACCACCAGCAGCGGCGTGAAGGTGGGATTCTCGCCGGGCGGCGTGGCCACGCGGCGGAGCCCCTCGCCGAAGAGAAAGCGGCCATCGGGGCTGAACGACACCCGCTGCACCGGATCGAGCTGCGCCTTCTCGGCCACCCGCGCGAAGTTGAGACCACCGTTGTCGGAGTAGAAGATGGCCGCGTTCGAGGTCACGGCCATCTTGCGGTGGTCCGCGGAGAGCGCGCCGGTGGCGTCGGCGTGTCCGCGAGCGAGGGACCGCTCGGCTCGGTGCAGGTCGAAGCGGGCGAGCGCTGCCATGTGCGGCCCGAGCAACCTCTGCCCGGCTTCCGACACCAGGTACGCGATGATCTGCCCCGGCTCCATGCGCTTGATGGGCAGGAACCCGCCCAGCTCCTCGACGGTGTGGGTCTCGGTCACGCACGCGGAGGCGAGATCCACCACGGCCATGTAGTCGTGGGCCTGCGGCGGCGCGAACGAGAGCAGCGCTTCCGTCTTGCTCAACGCGGAGAGGCTAACGATGCCCGGCGGCGCGAGCGTTCCGTCGAGCGCATGCGGGTACTTGCGGTCCGCAAGGCTGACCCAGGTGTCGGCGGGCGGCGGCGC
>JABFRG010001201.1 GCA_013141295.1 Polyangiaceae bacterium | reverse complement strand
ATTCCCTGGAGCGCGCTCCGCCGGCCCACGGTCAGCACCACCGGGCTCGCGGAGTACGGCGTATCGAAGCTCGCCAACGTCCTCTTCGCGGCCGAGCTCCGACGACGCCATCCTACGCTCGGCGTGGTGAGCCTGAACCCCGGCCGCATCGCCAGCGACATCTGGCGCTCGGTCCCGGCATTCGCGCGTCCGCTGGTGGTGGCCGCCCTCTGCATGCGGCCGGTGGCCTTCGGCGGCGACACCATCGTGCACGCGGTGGACGTGCCCCTGGGTGAAGGCGCGCCGCTCTACTTCGACAAGAAGGTGGCGACGCCGGAGAACCCGCTCGCGCTCGACGCGGAGCTGGCGGCACGGCTCTGGGACTACAGCGAGCGCGCGGTGGACGCGGCCGTGGCAGCCAAGGCGAAGCCCGCGGCGCACCAAGCAAGCCTCTGATGGCGCGGCCCCGGGAGACCGAGAAAGCGCGAGAGCTGGCGCACCGCGCGGTGGCCATTCTCGAGCGGCGCGGACTCACGCTGCCTGCCGAGCAACTGGCGCGGGAGCTCGGCATCAAGCGCCCCACGCTGCTCTACCACTTCCCCACCTATCGCGACCTGGTGGCCACGGTGCTGGGCGATCTGCTGGCGGAGCAAGGACGCTTCATCGAGGCGCGGGTCGCGCCCATCGCGCACCCGATCGATCGCATCTATGCCCGAGTCCGCGCCATCCACGCGTTCCACGCCGGCGCCGAAGCCCGGCTGCTCTTTCTCACACAAGCAGTGGCGGCCACCGCCGGCAGCGAGGTGGGTGCGCTCCTCCGCACCGCCAGCGCCTTCTTCGACGAGAGCCGGCGCGACATGGTGACGCGGGTCGAGCGCGGCATCGCCGAGGGCATCGTGCACCCGTGCGACGCGCAGGCGCTGGTCGGCTTGGTGCGCGCCATCATCGACGGCGTGACCATCCAGAGCGTCACCTCGCAAGACTCGGTCACCCCCATGCACGCGCTCCTCTGGGAGCGCCTTCTCCTGCCGCTCAAGCGAACGCCCCCCGAGCCCAAGAAGCGACGAAAGGTCACGTCATGAAGCACCGCCCGCTCCGCATCGCCTATGGTCGCCTCTTTCACGAGGCCAACGCGTTCTCGCCCTCGGTGACGACCCTCGATGACTTCGAGCGGATGCACCTCTTGGAAGGCGATGCCCTGGCCCGCGCGGTGACGCTCCGGGGCGAGGAGCTGAAGTCCTTCATGCCCCACGCCGAGCTCACCGGCTTCCAGCAGGCCATGAACCTCTCGCGCGGCGAGATCGTCACGGTGCCGCTCACCTCGGCGCTGGCGGTGCCCAGCGGGCCCATCACCCGCGAATGCTTCGATCTCCTCACCGCGCGCCTGCTCGACGGCATCGAGGCCGCGCTTCCACTGGACGGCGTGTACCTGGCGCTCCACGGGTCGATGCAGGTGCAAGGCCTCGCCGAAGCGCCCGAGGCGAACCTGCTGCGGCGGGTGCGGGCGCTGGTGGGGAGCTCGGTGAAGGTCGCGGTGAGCTACGATCTGCACGCCAACCTCTCCCCCGGCCTGGTGGACCCGGTCGACGTCCTGGTGGCCTACCGCACCAATCCCCACTGGGATCTCGCGCCCACCGGCTACCGCGCCGGCACGCGGCTGCTGCGCGCGATTCGCGGGGAGATTCGCGCGGTACATGTATTCCGCAAGCTTCCCATGGTGCTGGGTGGCGGCACCACCATCGACTTCGTGGCGCCCATGAACCGGGTGTTCCGCGCGATGAAGCGCATGGAGAAGGATCCGGCGGTGGTGTCGGCGAGCCTCTTCATGGTGCACCCCTACACCAGCGCCGAGCGCCTGGGGTGGGCCGCCCACGTGTGCACCGACGGCGACCTCGCGCTCGCCGAGAAGCTCGCCGACGAGCTGGCGGACCGCGCCTGGGAGATGCGGAAGGTGGATCTGCCGGCGATGCGGTCCCCGGCAGAGGCCATCGGCGAGGTGCGCGGGGGCGCGTGGCGGCGCCTGGGACCGGTGACGCTGGTGGACGTGGACGACATCGTCGGTGCCGGCGCGCCCGGCGGCAACACCCACATCGTGAAGGCGCTCGCGGCCTCGGCGGGCGATCTGCTGGCCTACGTGCCGGTGCACGATCCGGCGCTGGTGGAGGCACTGTGGAGCGCGCCTTTGGGCACCACGCACGCAGTGACGGTGCGCGGCACGCCGGACTACCACATGCCCGAGGTGCCTCTGGAGGTCACGCTGGTGGCGCGCACCGAGGGCGACTTCGGGCGCACCGTCCGGCTCGACGCGGGCGGTGATAAGCACGGCCTTCGTCTGGTGGCCTGCGAGCGGGCGCCGCTGCCGATTCACCCGAGCTTCTGGCGCGCGGTGGGGCTCGAGCCGCGCCGCGCCGACATCATCGTGCAGAAGAACTTCTTCCACTACCGGATGTTCTACGCGGCGCTTTCGTTCCGCCACATCCCGGTGGTGAGCGCGGGCGCCACCAGCCTTCGACGGGTACGCGAGCAACGGTACGACGTGCCCATGCACCCGCAGCAGGTGCTGGCCGACTGGCGCTGACGATTGTTATTCCTGGGGCTCGAGCAGCTCTTCGAGCTTCTCTTTGGCGTCGTCGACGCTGCCGGACTTCTTCGCCCGGAGGAGGGTGCGCAGGATGATGCGCACCCGGCGGATGGCCTCGCTCGACTCGCGCACCATCACGAAGGACTTGTCCGGGCGCTCCGGGTCGACGAAGTGCTTTCGGTGGGTCGCCAGGGCGGTGATGATGGCGGCGGTGGTGGCCTTGGGGATGGGCTTGGCGGCACGGATGCAGTCGAGCGGATCCTTCTCGTTGCGCCCTTCCCAGTCCACCGAGCGCGAAGAAAGCCGCAGCGCGACCGCTAGATCGCGGAAGACGTCGCGCAGCAGATCACGGCGCTCGTCGAGCCAATCGTCTTCCACATCTCCGGTCTCCCGCAGATCCGTGACCAGTGCTTCGGCCTTCTTGAGTGCCGTCGCCAACCATCGATGTGCTTCGCTCACGGGCTACCTCTAGGCGGCAGCTCCTCGCAACGCAAGATGACTTGCACTTTCGCGCATTTCTGTGGCTTCGAGCCGGGCGATTTCAGGGTACCGAACGGGTGAGGTACACCGGCACGTCGGCCGGCTCCTCGAAGCCGCAGGCCTCGTAGAACGCCGTCGCGCCCGGGTTGTCGGCGAGGACCCACACGTCCGCGACGCCATGAGTCGCCATCCAGGCGCACATTGTATCCGTGAGCGCGCGCCCCACGCCGCAGCGCCGGGCTCGGCTTCGGACGCCGATCTCGTAGAGCAAGAGCTCGCGCGGCTGCCCCGCGTGCTTACGCACGAGCTGGCAGTGCAGGTGCCCCAGCACCCGGTCGCCCTCCTCGGCGACCCAGTGGAGCACGGTCGGATCGGTGAGGTACTCGAGCGCACGCTCGGCATCGAGCGGAGCGCGGGTCGACCCCGGCTTGGCCTCGAGATCGAAGTCGGCATCGTCGACCGTCAGCTGGCGAAGGGTTGCAGCATCGTCCCGCCCGAGCAACCGGATGTGCATACCGGAAAAACTACAAGGTCTCGGGTGGCGGGCCAGCACTTTGCGAAGCCAGCAGCGTGGCGTGCGCGCGACGCCGCGGCGCGTCGAGGTCCTTGGTCCACTCGCCTTCGGAGAGGGTTTGCGCCTCGTCCACCCGCCCCGCGACGACGTGGGCCGCGAACCGCGCCAGCGAGAGTTGCGCGGTCCCCATGGCGGTAAGGCGCATCCGCGCGGCGAGGAGCTCGGCCGCATCG
>JABFRG010001056.1 GCA_013141295.1 Polyangiaceae bacterium | reverse complement strand
CCGGGCCTTCACCTTCTCCAGCCCGCAATTTACCCCGTCACCGACCTCGACGTCAGCGACGACGCAGAACGATCAGATCGCCACGACTTCGTCACCCTCGCGCGCTTTCTCGCTGGCAGCGACAGCCCTTGAGGATGGTCCCCAGGTACGCGTCGAGATCGGCTTCGACGTGGTCGACGAAGGCTTTGGGGGCGAAGATGCCCGCCGCGTTCACCAGCGTGTCGAGACCGCCGAAGGCGGAGACCGCCGCAGCCACCAGGCGCTTCGCCGTTTCCGAGCGACCGATGTCGCCGCTCACCACACGCACCCGCTTGCCCGATGGGTCGAGCTCACGCGCCGTCTCGGCGAGCACCGGCTCGCGTCGACCATTGAGCACCACCCGGGCGCCGCTTTCCAAGAACGCGGCCGCGACCGCGCGCCCCATGCCCGAACCGCCACCGGTGATGGCCACGACTTTTCCTTCGAACGACATGCTCTTGCTCCTGTGGATTCCTCGAACTTTCTCGAGGTGCACGCTTGGACGAAGGTTTCTCGCTCGCGTGACCGACGCCCGACGATTTATCCTCCGAGGATGAGCAAGCCTGTTTGCGTGGTGATCGGCATCGGCCCGAAGAATGGCGCGTCCTTCGCGCGCACGTTTCACCGCGCGGGCTACCGCGTGGCCATGCTCTCGCGCTCCACGGAGCGGTCGCGCGAGCTGGCGCGCGAACTGGGCAAGGAAGACGCCCGCGCCTACGCTTGCGACGCGTCGGAGCCGGAGGACCTGACCCGTACCCTGGCCGACGTCGCGCGCGAGCTCGGGGCGCCCGCGGTGCTCGTGTACAACGCCGGAAGCGGCACCTGGCGTGGCTTCGACGAGACCACGGCGCTCGAGCTCGAGGCCGCATGGCGCATCAATGCGCTGGGCCTGACCATCGCCGCCCAGGCGGTTCTCCCGGCGATGCGCGCGGCCAAGAGCGGAAGCATCGTGGTGGTCGGCGCCACCGCTTCGCTCCGCGGAAAGCCCAAGACCACCGCCTTCGCCGCCGCAAAGGCCGCGCAGCGAAGCCTGGCGCAATCCATGGCCCGACAGTTCTGGCCCGAGGGCATCCACGTCTCGCTGCTGATCGTCGACGGCTCCATCGGCGACGCCGGTGCCGACCACGACGGCAAGCGACTCGACCCCGACGACATCGCCGCCGCTGCGCTCTCGCTCACGCGCCAGCCGGCCTCCGCCTGGTCCTTCGAGGTCGATCTCCGCCCCCAGCGCGAGCCCTGGTAGTTGGGCCATTCGCGCGCGTCGGCGCTCGACGATGACGAGTTGCGGCTTGCCCCGTCAGGTCCCCCGACCTGTGAGTCCTGCCCAGCCTGCGTACCGACCTTCTTGGCTACTCGATCAGCTATCGCCGAAGGTCTAGGAGTGGCTGCGCCACTCGACCCGGCCGCCACGCTCCTCACACTGTCCCCTCTGCATCAAGAGCGCCAAGCCCTGACGGACACGGTCGTCGACCTTCGGCCCAATCCTCTGAATCCGGAACGCCCGCGCCGTCTGTCGAACGAGGTCTCCGGTGTCGAGCGAGAGGTTGGTAGCCAGGACCCAGCGAGCTGCAGCTGCGATCTCTTCGACCGGGATCAGGTCGGGCTCACGTGCATCCTCGCCAGGCACCGGCACGCGTACCTGTGTCCAGTTCGGCCGATCCACTAAGAGATCCCACACGAAGTCACCGTCAACGACATAGCTCGCTCTTGGAACGATCTCCAATACACGACGCCGCGACCGCTCGCCAATTCGTGCGCTGCCAAAGGCCGTCACGATGCGACGCGTGAGCTCGTCGACATGGATCGGCGCCTCCACGGTAAGCGTCTGCAACACCAGACTGCGTAACAAGCCGGCATGCGCAGCGCCGTAAATATCCTCAGGCCGGCTGCTCACGGGGTCAAGCCTCGCGCGCCGATAGGGAATCATCGGCGAGGCGTCACGGCGCTCGCCCTGGGTCGACTCAGTTCCTGCCGCTGATGGCGGAGGCGAATCGTTCGACCCCACGTCGACCGCCACGACCTCGACCGCAGGTGGCACCGGGGACGGCGCCGTCGCGGCAAGTGGCTCCGCCGCACACGCCACCTCGATCGCCGCCTCAAGCCTCGCCATCTCGCGCTGACGCTCGTAGATCCAGTCGGTCGACCAGATACGATGGAGCTTCCAACCCAGGCCCTCGAGCACCGAGTGCCGGAGTCGGTCCCGATCGCGTGCCGTCGGCCCCGAATGGTATGCGGCGCCGTCGCACTCGATTCCAAGCGCGTAGACGCCCTTCTGCTTCGGGTGGCTGACGGCAAGGTCGATTCGATACCCGCCGCAGCCGACCTGCGTGTGCACTCGATGCCCGGATGCGCGAAGCACATCGTAGACGTCGCGCTCAAAGTCGCTGTCGAAATCGCCGCTCGGTTCGTCGCCCGTTTCTAGTGACGAGGTCATGCGATCTTCGGCGAAGCGCAAGAACGCCTTGAGGTCCGCAGTGCCCCTGGCCTTGGTGCGGTTGGTGTCGATATCGCCTCCCGTAATGGAGGAGAAGACTCGGAGCTGCTTGCGCGCACGGGTCACGGCAACGTTAAGACGGCGCTCCCCGCCGTGGCGATTGAGCGGCCCAAAGTTCATAACAAGCTTTCCGTGGACGTCTCGCCCGTAGCCTATGCTGAAGAACACCTCGTCGCGCTCGTCCCCCTGGACAGTCTCGAGATTCTTGACGAAGACTTTCTCGCCACCCAGGGGATGGTCCTCTGCAAAGTGACCTTCGAGTTCGGGGAAGCGGTCGCGCTCCTTCTGGAGCAGGTCCTCGATCAGCTCTTGTTGCGCCGCACTGAACGTCACGATGCCAAACGAGCGTTCCGCAGGCGCGTACACCCGCAGGTTGCTCATCAGTTCGGCCACGACGGCGGCGGCTTCAAGGGCGTTCTGTCGCGTCTTCCCGGCGTCATAGACGCCCTCTCGAATGTGATGGAACTTGACGCCAAGGTCCGGTACCCGCCCCCGCGCTGCCGGAAAGATGTGAAGTCGTTTGTCGTAGTACTTGGTGTTACTGAACTCGATGAGCGCCTCGTGGCGGCTTCGGTAGTGCCAGCCGAGCATCTGCTCCGGCATGTTCGAGGCGAGAGCCTGATCCAGGATACTCTCCATATCTTCGGTGGCGTTGTCGTCGACGGGCCCTTCGTCGTCGTCGTTGGCTTTCTGGAAGAACATCGTCGGGGGTAGCTGCTTGGAGTCGCCGACGATGACCACCTGGTTGCCTCGCGCGATGGCTCCAATCGCGTCATGCGGACCGATTTGCGACGCCTCGTCGAACACGACGATGTCGAACCGGCGCCCCCCTGCTGGCAAGTACTGCGCGACGGACAGCGGACTCATGAGTAGGCACGGCTTCAGGCGTGTGAGGAGGTTCGGGATCTCGGCGAGCAGCTTCCGCAGCGCCTTGTGCTTCGTCTTCTTCGCGAGCTCTCGCTTGAGGATGCCCGGCTCCGATGACGCTGCGGCGTCACCGGTGCGCGGCAATTTACCTTCCAACGTCGCGACGATGTGCTTGCGCGCAGTGTCAATATGGTCCGCATCGGCCTTTCGAAACCGCTCGACAACGCGGTGATGATGCAGTCCATCAAAATCTCGAAGTACCGGCGCGGCATCCCGCGCTGCGGCGACCCACGCAGAGAGAAGTGCGCGCTCGGTGGCGGCTTCGGAGTCCGACGCTTGCAGCGCACCGGCACGATGAGCGTCCGCAATCGCTCCCAGCCCCGCCGTCCGTAGCTCGGTGGTCGCGCGCGCGTACAGACACCACGAACGATGCGCGCTCATCTTCGACGACCACCACCGGAGCTGTTGCTCGACCCGTTCCAAGTGGTCGGGGCCGTCTTCGGGCCATGCGTCCGCGCGAAGACCGAGCAAGCGAACGATGCTCACCGTGGAGGACTTATACGCGGCGAGCGCTTGCATGATGGTCGTGGCATGCGCGCCGATAGCCCTACGCTCACGATCGCTGCAACCCGGATCCGAGAAAGCCAGGATCCGGTCTGTCATCGCTTGCGACGAGTCGTCGCCCTCGGTTGGGGGACCAAGGCGGACGCGCACGGAGCGTAAGGTTTCACCGCGGGCGAGGATGTCTCCCAGCGCGTTGGGCGTCTCGTCGGACCACGATCCTGTCATCGCCTGGCGGAGGAACGCAAGCTCCACCGCAAGGGCATGATCGGCATCTCTTGTCGCTCGCGCCGTCCTAAGATCGGCGGCGATCTGCGCGTTCGGCGGAAGCGCCGTCCGCGCCACCGGCCCAAGTCGCTTTCGCGCACCGGAAAGGAAGAGCCAGGCAAAAAGGAAGAACGCTGTCGCCCACTTCGCGAAGAGGGGTTCGAGCGCGGCGAGAGCCGGGTCTGCGACGCCGTCGGACCAGCGCTCGGCAAGATCGGAGCGACGCCGCGCCTGGGCATCGCAGGCAGCGACCCACGCATCGGTCCGGCGTCGGAGGTCAAACCATGCTGCGTCGTCGCGCCACTGCGAGGGAACTGGCCCGATCGTAGCGACAGCCGCGAGGCTCGCGAGTCTCTCCGTCCCTGCCAGCGTGAGAGCGCGAGAGAGCCCGAGAGCTCGCGCGAAGGCAACGGTGGCTGCGCGCAGGGCCGCCGTGGCACGCTCGGCATCGACGAGCGCATCGCGAGTTTCCTGGTCGCGCTGTGCGCTCCACTCCTCGACCGTCGAATCGCGAAAAGGGTGCTCTGCGACGGGCTCGACGGATGTCGCTGCGCCCTCGAACCGGCTTGCCCGTTCTCTGGCCCCGTTCAGCTCCTCACGCGTCATGGCTAGTGAGCACGGTCGAACCACGCGAACGTCGGGCGCCTTTCGCAGTGCCAAGACCCGCGCCGACACCTGATAGAAGCTCGCACCGATTGGTTGGGGTGCGTGCAGCGCGCGGACGTAGGCATTGAGCGTAGACCGCATCTGGCCGAGCTCGTGGGACTGGGAGTCCCAATCCGGACGTCTCACCGCAAGACCACGTTCGAGCGTTTTTCCGAGAGCCTGGATGACCTGCTTCTTCTGCGTCTTCTGGCTGTGCAGCTCGAGGCAGAAGTCTCCGAGGCCCACCGACGCGAGCCGTCGCTGGACCACTTCCAGCGCGGCCATCTTCTCGGAGACGAAGAGCACTGTCTTCCCGAGCGCCATGGCGGCAGCGATGAGGTTCGTAATTGTCTGACTCTTGCCGGTGCCGGGAGGGCCCTGGAGGACGAAGCTGCGCCCCTCCAGCGCCGCATGGATCGCCGCAATCTGGGAGGAGTCGGCGTCGATCACTAGCGGGAGCTGATGCGGGGGAACCTCGTCGTCAAGTCGATCGGTCGGTACTCCTGCAACGCGATCCGGAAAGGCGTTGTTGCTTCCTTCGGCGAGGTGCTGGACAACCGCGTTTGCAAGGAGACTAGCCTTGTTCTCCTCGAGGTCCTTCCACATCAGGAACTTCGCGAACGAGAACAGGCCGATGTGGGCTTCCTCGATGACCTCCCAACGCTTCATGCGCTGGATACTCTCCCTCGCTCGGCGGAGGAGGAGACACACGTCGACGCCGCTCTCGTCGGAATCGAGCGCCGCGATCGGCGAGAGGTCGACCCCGAAGTCGCGCTTCACCTTCTCGATCAAGGTGTGGTTGACGACTGGCTCTTCAGGCAGCCGAACCATGCTTAGGCGCCGACTCGAGCGTGCGTACGCGAGCTTGACGGGTACAAGCAGGAGAGGAGCCATCTTCGGGCCTGGGGTCTCGTCGCTCTCGTACCAACGCAGAAACCCGATTGCCACGTACAGCACGTTGGCGCCGCCCTCCTCGAGCGCCGTCCGGGCCTCGCGCTCAAGATGGACGGCGTGCTTGGCCATTCGCACGTCGTCATAGACGCAATGAATGACGCCCGCGGCGAGGTCTCGGGCCCGGTCGGACTCGATGACACTGTCGGCGACGCGCGTTCGTGCGAGCTTCGGGTCGCGGGCATCGCGCTCGTCAGTCGGCGGCCGCGGATGAACAGTCACCTCCGTGTCCGCCGCCAGTAGATCTTCGAGCTTCGCTATGTCCAGAGTGGCGAGCTTCAGTGCCCCCTTTACGTCGTCGCGGAAGTTTAGAAGTTTGTTGCGAAGCGATAGATCGAGGAGTCGATCTCTCCAGTGCCGCAGGCGGGCGTCGGCGGCGTTGGTGGCTTTGCTTGACGGTGCGTCCGCAGTCGTGCCCTCGTCCGAGCGGACCGGGCCAGCCTCGGGCGCCAGAGGCGGAGGACGCGGCGGCGGCACTTCGGAAGCCGCTGGCGTGAAGTGCTCCTGAATGGGGAGCGCGCGATGGAGTGTGTCCAACGGGAGCGGCAGCGGCCTGTATCGGTCGCGTCGAGCGACTCGGACATCGATCGCGCAGACAAGGGTTTCGTCGCGCGCGAGAGACTGGCGCGCCTCGGCTTCGGCGTTCTCGAGCGGGACGCGAGGTTCGTGAGCGAGCGTGCTCGAGTCGAAGAAGAGCACTTGGCCGATGGCTGCGGCGTTGCGCAAGGTCGCGGCGTCATAGATGACCCCGTCGTGGAACCGGTCGTCCACGAGCCACGCGCCAGGAAGCGCATGTCCATGTTGGACAACGAGAATTGGCGCGAGATCGAGCTGCTCAAGGCAGGAGGCCACGAGTACCGTGAGATCCAGACAGTTCCCCATGCCTTCGAGGACTACGGTTTCCGCGAGCCGTATCTTCTGACCGGCTTCCTCGAAGCTAGCGGGGGAGCCGACATAGGAGATGCCGCGCTCCTGCAAGGTCTCGTAGAGCGCGCGCACCATAGAGCGGACGCGCTCGGGCGAACGACTCTGGTACCCAGTCAGTCCACCGTCTCCAGTCGCCGCGCGCAGGCGCTCGCGCACTCGCTGCAAAACGGCAGTGACGGTCGGGACGTTCGGGGAGACGAAGGTGGCTAGGAGGGCGGGCGGGGCGCGTAGTCCGGCCCATTCGTTGAACGCAAGCACGTCGATGTCGCCCTCGCCTTGCGCGAGGACGGCGCCCTCGCTCCTCAACTCCCAGATGAGGCGCCCGCGCTCCGCTTCCGTCACGCTGCGGAGTCGTCCCGGCTCGGCGCGCACATCGAGCGCGGCAAGGTCGACGGTTTCGCCCGGACGGAGCCTCCCTACGCGATGCGTGAGTGTCGGTGCGATGCCAGGCTCGATGCGGACGAGGAGCTCGGCGGCGTCGACCGAGGTGGGGCCGTGGTTCGTCACCCGCACGCTCGTCAGCAGGGGGACGCCGGATTGCTCCATTGCGAAATTGAACGTTGGCGCGTGCGCGACCTCAATGGTGACGCGGCGCGAAGATGTCGAGTTCGGTTGAGGGGACGCGATGCCTGTGGAGACAACACTCATTCAGCTATTCCTCTTTGTTGACGAGGTGCGCGAGCTCGCCTCCCGTGCTGGACGGCGCCACGTCGCCTCCGCCGGCGGTGCCGAACCAGGCGAGTCGCCGAGTGCACCGCAAACGGGACAAATGGCACCACGGCACCGGAGTCCGACGCCGCGAGTATCCCTTCGTGCGAAAGACAGCGTCGCGGTTGCCTTACACCGGCCGCGGTCGGGTCGGTGAATTGCTCGCGTTACCCCTCGCGGGACCGACGTGCCACGCGCCCTCACGCCTGGGCCTCGCCGTCCTGGGGCTCGGGTGCCGCCAGCGGAGGCGTGGACCCCTGCCCCTCCCACCGCTTCACAACGCGCACCATGTCCAGGACACGAACAGCACCTCCGGCGAGGTCCCGGCTGGCCGCGCCATCCGGAAGCTCGCTGCGCGACAGGTAGTCCTCGGGCCGGCACGTGAAGACGATCACCTGCGTACGCAGCGCCGTCTTCGTCAGCACCTCGCGGAACCACGCGAGCCGCTTTGGATCGGAGTGAACCAGATGGTCATCGAGGACGATCACAGTATTCAGCTGGTCCGCGATCGTGACCCGGATCAGGGTGGCAAGCTGGTCGCGCGTGCCTACCGAAAGCCCTTCGAGCACGTCAGCACCAGCGGCGACGCCCGTTGCTACATCGACCGACTCCGTCCGAAGCTTTGCGTCGAGCCGCAGGTTCCTATAGCGCCCGGCCGTCAGCTCGCCGAACTTCGTTGCAATGGGGCCAGCCAGCGCGCGGCCAAGGTGCGCGCCCTCCTCGTTCTCGACGTCGCGCAGCGTGTCGAGAAGGAGTTTCCACGCATCCGCATCGACCTCGAGATCACGTTCGCGCTGCTCCGCGGCATTCAGGGCGTCTTGCACTCGCTCCACCTCGTCTCGGACGGCCGCGCCGCCGACTTTCGAGAGAGCGCCTTCGCTCTTGTGGAGCTCCTCCTTCTCGATCTCCAGCTCGTCCGTGGCGTCGACGACCTTTCGTTCGGCGTTCGCTATATCGGCGTCCGACACCGATGGCGCATCGGGCAGCGACGCAAGCTCGGTCTCCCGAACGGCGCAGAGCGCCGCCGCAGACGCGCGGTCCATCGCGTCGACCTGCGCTCGCAACAAGTTGCGTTCGCCGATTCGTGCGTTCAGGTCGGCCTTCGCAACATCGGCCGCAGCAACGGCGGCGCCATGAGCGCGCTTCGCGGCGACGTGGCGTATGCTGGCCTCCTCCACCGCGCGAGCTGCACTCTCGACTTGTCCGGTCGCCTCCATCGCGAGCCCCTCCAACGCACTGGCAAGGCCAGCTTCGCGGCGCGAGATGGAGAGCAGATCCTCGTCGGTCGTTCGAAGCAGCTCGTCGGGAACGGGGGCGCCCGGCCCGAGGGCCGCCAACGCCTCCTCCCAAGCGGAGGCGCACTTCCCGGCATGCTCCTCGGCCGCCGTGGCGTGGTACTCCGCAACCTTCGCGTTCTGCTCAAGCGTGGCGAGTTGAGTCTTGGCTGCCTTGTCCTCGTTGCTCTTCTGCGTCTGGAGGGCGTTCGCCCGAGACTCCCACGATTTGCCTAGGCTCTCCAAGTGAGTCTGCAACAGCTCCGGATCGATCGACCCGATCGCGTCCTTGCGTTCCTGGAGGTCGCCGTCGTCGACCGCGAGCTTTGCCGCCTGCTGCTCGTGAAGCACGGCACGGTCATGAAGGATCTTCGCATCGGCACGGAGCTGGGCCGCCTGCTTCGTAATGTCCACCACGACCGCGGTCTCCTTCGCGATCGTCGCGATTGCCCCGAGCATCTCCGTCACCGACTCAACTCCAGCGCGCGCGAGTGCCGGGACTTGCTCCGCGCTCCAACGTGCCCGGAGGTCCTCTACGCCGCGCCGATGGTCCGCCGCACCGACGGTGATCTCGATGTCCACGACGTCGCCAACGCATAGCCGAACGATGCGCTCCGCCTCGAAGACACGCTGCGTGGCGAGATTGTTGTCGTCGATGCTCGGGTTCTGATCAACGACGGCTTGGATACGGACGCCAACCCGCGGCCTCACGGCCACGCTGAGCCCACCGCCGAGCGCTGCCTCCGCCATCTCGAGGTCGCGCTCCAGCTTCGCCAGACTCTTGGCCTCCTCGTCCGTGGGGAGTACCTCTCGGCGTCTGACGAGCTCTTCCTCCATCGTGCGTACGTCACCCAGCAGCTTGGTCGCTGCCGCATCCTTCTCTTCGGCTTCTTGGCGATCCGCAGCCGCCGATTGTGCGGCCTTCGCTCCATCTTCTGACGCTGCCGACGCGGCTCGCCACCGGCCATAGGCAACCAGCGCGCGCGTGAACTCGAGGTCGTTTTCGGCCTCCTGGGTCCGCTGCTTCGCATGAGCAAGCTGGCTCGCTAGCTGCTCGATCGCGGCGTTCGCGGATACTGCCGCGGCGCGTGCGCTCTGCGCCGTGGCACGCGTAGCGATGGCTCCGGAGAGTTCCGTCTTTCGAGTCTGTGCCGTCTGTTTCCTCGTGCTTAGCTCCGCCAGTTGCTCTCCGAGCTGCGCCCGCCGAAGCTCCCGGTCCTTCGCCCCGTCCTCGCTCGTCGCAATTCGGTAAGCCTGTTCGGCGACATGGACGGCGCTCTCTGCGGCAGTGCACTCGGCGACGGCCCGCGACACGTCCTCCTCTCGCACCCCAACCCTCGCTGTGAGCGCGTCAACTTCGTCGCTGAGCAGGTTCACTCGAGCGACCTGCGCATCGATGACGCCAAGGGCGTTCATCGCTGTGTCGAGTAGTGCTCCCGCGTCGTCACGCGTGCGGGCCTTGACCATGTGGTCGCGCACCGTCGCGAGAGCGGCGGCCGCTTCGCCGAGCCGCACTTGGGCCTGTGCGCGGCGCTCGCGAAGAGCGTTCACCGCGCCCTCGATTCCCGTTGACTCGGCCAGCTGGCGCTGCAGGCCGTCGAGGTCCGCCCGTAGCTGCTTGACATGCTGTCCCGCCTCCGTGAACTTCGAGGTCTGTCCTCGCTTTCGTTTCCCGGTTGCCGTGAAGCACTGGTCGACCTCACCCTGTGCAGCATCGAAGACCTTCTTGAACAGCGGATCCTGCGCCAGGGTCGCGAGCGCGTTTGTCAGGCGGAGCTTGCCAGTTCCATCGAGATCCTCCGCGAGGCTCTTACCCAGGATGGCATCGACGTCTGTCTGGGCTCCGAGCAGCACGTTGGCGAGAAAGCTGGTCGGGAGACCGCGCGGCCCCGTCTTGCCGCCCGGAGCGGGGATGCCCCAGGCGAGGAGAGCGCGAATCTTCTCCTCGACTTGGCGCGCCTTGCAGTCCAGTGCGAACGACGTGCCGTCCTTGGAATGAAGCAGCTCGGCTCCGGTGCTCCCACCGCTGCTCCCGAAAGCCTTGTTCACCTTCCAGTGGTGGCCGCCCTCGTCGGAAAAGGTGAGCGAAACGCGGGGGGTGGCGTCTGCATACCAAGGCGTGAAGCTCGACGCCTCCGCCGAGCTCGGCGCGACCAGCAGCGCCGCACGGATCGCCGTCGCCAGCGTTGATTTTCCGAGATCGTTCGGCCCATACAGAACGTTCAGCCCCGGACCGAACTCGACCTCGGCACGCTGGATCGCCTGGAAGGATTCAACGACGAGCTTCGAGAACCGCATCAGGACGCCTTCTTTCGCGACACCCGATAGAGGTGAAACAATGCACGCTGCGCTGCCGGTCGCTTTACTGGATCGTCGGCGTCGGCCTTCAGCCGCCGGACGGCGGACTGCAGGACGTCCGGGAGGTCGGTACAGAAAGTGTCCACGTTGCTCGTGTCAAGTTCAAGCCCCTGCCGATCGAGATCGAGGACGCCGACCTTGGGGTGCCGCGCATCCGTTCCTTGGAGACCTTCGAGAAGCCCTTCCGCGATCTCGTAGTCGGGGGCAGACAACTTCATCTCGACGCACAGCCGCAGTACCCGTTCCCCGAGATCGGTTCGGCGGTCGAGCTCGGCGAGCGCGGCGAGCGTCGTCACCCGCTGCTCCTCCCATGTCCAGCGCGCCACACGCTCCCGTGTCACATGCGCTCGGCGTCGTCGATCGACAAGGACGACGGCGACGAAGCCCGGATCCTTCTCGTCGAACGCGGTCGGCTCCGGTGCGCCCGGGTAGATGGTCGGAGGATGAACCCTGTCCGGCGGCACGTAGCGGAAGCCGTGCGTGTCGCCGATCGCGAGGTAGTCGAGTCCGCACGTGAGCGCCGCGTCGACGGCAATGGGGAAGTTCGTCTGGCAGTCCTTCACGTCGAAGGTGCTTCCGTGCACCATGCCGATGCGAATGCGCTCGTCGCGCGGTGCGCGTTTCGGGATGGCCTGGGTCGGGTCTCGCTGGCCGGCCTTCGACGTACAGGGCACGGCGTAGAGCACCGCATTATTGGGTAGCGCGAATTCGAAATCCTCGCGGTCGACGACGTGAACCCAGTCCGGGAGAAGAGCCCGGAACTTGTGACCCTTCGCCCAGATAGACTCCGCGATGAATGGGTCATGATTGCCAGGCAGGAGAAACACCGGCCTGTTCTTCCAGTTTCGCTTCGCGAATCGCACGGCGACTTGCTCCCACCACTCCGGCTGGGGGCACGGTTCATCGAAGAGATCGCCAGCACAGAGAACCGCGTCGACCACGTAGCGCTCGGCCGCGAGCAGAATCCGATCGAGCACGTCGAGCCGCGCTCGCGTGAGCTTCTCCTCGCTCTTTTCGTTGAAACTGCGGAATCGCCGCCCCATGTGCCAGTCCGCAGTGTGAAGAAGCTTCAGCACGATGTCGTCCTCCGCTGCGGCCGTCATTCGATTACCAAATCCATGTCGAACACATGGTCCACGCGCGGCGGTGCGTACCGGCGCTGATGGATGTGGTCCTGAAACGCTCGAAAAGTCGGGTCATCGCGCTGCTCGAGCCGGCCGATCGCACCCTCGAGTTCGTCGAGCGCGATCTGGATGGTGACGACCGTTCGATCGGCTTCAGTTCGGGCCTCCGAGCCTGCCGCACCGTCGCGGCGAAGCAGCGCCTGCTCGAGTCGCTCGACGAGGGCGCGGCGTCGCTTCTTCAGGACAAGCAGGCGGTCTTCGACGAAGCGCTCGGCTTGTCGCTGTGCGCGCTCGAAACGGCCGTGCTCTGCTGCGTCTACTGACGACTGGATAGAGAAAAGAGTCTCGTCTGTGGCGTCTTCGAGGAGGTCGTTGCCGATCTGAGCGGTCGCCAAGCCGCCTGAATCGCGGAATCGACTGCGCAAGAGTACGTCGCCGAGCGGGGGGGGGAGGACCTCTCCGTTCTCAAGGACGACCACGGGAACGAGAAGCTCTACCCGCTCGAAACCATCGAAGGACACCTTCACGACCCTGAGGCGACCGCGCTGGCCTGCGCATGCGCGGAGCGTCGGGGACGCGTCCTGAGGCATGGTCACGGTGGCCGACAGTGCGGGCCCCGGCTCACGGGCCGCCGCGACCGCGGCGCTGACCAGCGGATGATTCAAGTGAAGCGACGTGTGCTCCTTGGAAGGGCCTATGGCCGCGGTGATGCCAGCGCGCAGATCATCCGGGAGCGCAGACGAGGGCGCCACGTGGAGCAGTTGGACATCCGCCAGTGAAGTCCGCTCGTACGCCAGCAGCTTTGTGTCGAGGTAGCTGAGGACGACAGAGGCAAGGTCACGATCGAGTTCCGCGAGCGCAGCCGGGACCGCCTCCCTGTGGAGTCTGAATACTCGCTGGACGCCCTGGTCGAAGCTGTCCTCAATGAGGCTCGCCGTGCGGACATGCGTCTCATCGAAGCGCGCGCGTTCCTCCGCGACCTTGTCGCGTAGTGCACGTAGCTCGGCGGTGACCTCTTCGAGCGTGCGGGCGCGATCGTAGATACGCCGGAGCTCCGCTTCGAATTCGGCGCCGAGGGCACTCGCGAGTACCTCGCCGCCGGGCCCGTCTGAGCGATGTAGCACCTGGTCCGACGCGTCGAGAACCGTTCCGAATAGCTCCAGCTTCTGGCTCAGGATCTCGAACGTGAGCGACTGCGCTTCGTTGTCCTTCGCGAGGAAGTTGATCACCGTGACGTCGTGCTGCTGCCCGTACCGGTGGCATCGACCGATCCGCTGCTCGATGCGCTGCGGATTCCACGGAAGGTCGTAATTTACGAGGGTATCGCAGAACTGGAGGTTCAGTCCCTTCGCCCCTGCTTCCGTCGAGATGAAGACCTTCGAGCGAGTCTTGAACTCGTGGACGAGCGCGAGTCGCGCGGCGACGTCCGTGCTCGGTGCTCGCCCCTCGTTCTGCGAGACCTCCTGACGCCATCGCTCGAGCGCTTGATTGGCCCGCTTGGAGTCGTTCGTCCCGCGGAAGAGCGTTATGTCGAATTCCGAGACCAACCGACTCTCGACGAGGCGGTCACGCAGGTAGTCCTGCGTGACGAGTGATTCCGTGAAGATCACGAGCTTGCCGGCGCCGTGCCCATGCTGGGCGCGCTCGGTGACGAAGTTCAGTGCCTGCAACAATGCGCGGAACTTGCTGTCGTCGGCTCCAAGCCCTTCGGCGCGATGAATGAACCCCTCGACGCGGCCAAGCTCGAGCCGGATGGCGTCCGGACTGTGCACCGGTCTGGCCGCGTCCGACTCGTTCAGACTGTTCGTCCCGGTTGCGGCGGGTACGTCCGAATCCTCGTCCTCGAGATCGGCGACGACGCTCCCGACATCCTCGTGCTCGGTGTCGTCGGTCTCTTCGCCAGCCAGCTTGCGTCGGAGTCTGGTAGCGACACGCTGGAGGCTGGCTGCTAGTGCTCGCGTCGACGAGGCCATGCGACGGTGAAAACCTAAGAGCAGAAGCTTCCTGTGGTTACCCTGGAAAGCGACGATGCCCGGCTCGAGGAGATAGCGGGTGACGTCGTTGTAGAGCGCCTTCTCCGCCGGGCTCATCGCGTACTCGAAGAGCTTCGCCTGTCGGTTGACGAACGGCTTCTCGAGGAAGTCCTGGGCCTGCCGCCGTAGCGTGCGCTGCACTACCACGCGAAGCCGACTGCGAAGCTCGTCCTCTTGACCGGGCGCCAGCTGCCGGTCGTCTACGCCGCAGAACACATCGCGGAAGGTCGGCAGGTCGCCGACCAGTGTGCCGAGCGGGTCGATGAACTGAATGAGCCCCCAAAGCTCGGCCAGGTTGTTCTGCATCGGGGTCGCGGTGAGAAGGAGGACCGGCGTGTGCCCTGCGACGAGGACCTCGCGCACGCGGCCTGCCGTGCGTGCTTCTCGACACTCGTGGTCGTACTGGCCAAACTTGTCGAACCGTTTGTAGATGCCAGCGAAGACCTCATGGGCCTCGTCGATCACGCAGAGGTCGAAGGGCTCTGACGCGAGCAGCGCATCGCGTCCCCTTTCGCTCCCGGCAGCTTCGCGTCCTATGAGAAAGACCCCATCACCATCGAAGCCACCGATTCGCGGTTGTCCCTCCCGCGTATCGATGTCGAAGAGCTGGAACAGCTCCTGGCGCCACTGTCCGAGCAGGGCCTTTGGAGCGATCAAAAGCACACGACGCGCGGACTCGGCGAAGATCTGGGCGATGACGAGGCCAGTCTCAATCGTCTTCCCGAGGCCAACCTCGTCCGCCAGGATGCAACCGCCTTCGCGCATTCGCGCGAGCGCGAATATGACGGCCTCGACCTGGTGTGGGTTTGCGTCGATCTTAGCCGCTCGTTGAGGAGCGGAATACCGGCGCTGTTCGTCAGAACGCCGAAGGCGCACAAGGTCCTCGGCCAGGTAGCGGCGTTGCGCAGGATGGAGAGGGCCGGGCGGCCACTGGGAGACCGTCACCAGCGTGGCCCGCGGGCGTCGCGCCAGTCGAGGCTGCCTTTGCCCACCGGCGCCAGCATCCAGCCCGCGCGGTCGCCGAGTCCGTCTCCCCTGCTCATGTTCCGGAGAGTATGACGAGCCAGGGCATTGTCGCAAGCAGCGGGAGGGCGGAGCGCCGCCCCCGTCATGCGCGAGCATCCACCGCGTCGTGGGCGAGGCTACGAAACTCGATGGAGATGCCGCGCAGAAACAGTCGCCACAGCAGCTTGAAGATCGGGATGTAGGCGCCACCGGAACAGCGAGGCCGAAACCGCGGGAAACACTCACAGCGACGTACCTCCGGTGCCGACCACGACGGCAAGCGACTCGACCCCGACGACATCGCCGCCGCTGCGCTCTCGCTCACGCGCCAGCCGGCCTCCGCCTGGTCCTTCGAGGTCGATCTCCGCCCCCAGCGCGAGCCCTGGTAGCGCTCAGGTCGTGCCGTCGCCGCCGACTTGGTCTTGCGCTTCTTGGGGCACCCGCGGGGTCTTGCCTCGGTGAACGCGGAACACCGTGACGTAGTAGCCGAGCACCAGGGTCATGCCGAGCGCCCACCACGAAAGCGCGATGCGCAGGCCGCCGGCCTCACCGCTGGCGACGATGGACACCTCGGGCCGCGCCGCCGCGAACACCAGCACCGGAAACGCCGCCACCGCCAGCGACACGGCACTTCCGAGAATGACGAGCGAGCTGCCCACGAATCCCAGAAGGGCGCGCGCGCTGCGAAACGCGAGCCCCAGGCCCACCAGCGACGCCACCACGAACAGCCAGCCCACCGGTCGCCCGAGGAAGGCCGCGCCCAGCTCCGGACGAACCCGGTGGGTGGCGAAGAAGGTGACCACGAACGCGACGGCCACCGCCACCGTAAGCCACTTGCGGAGCCGCGCCGCGCGCTCGCCCAGATCGCCGTCGGTCTTCCACGCGAGGAACGCCGCGCCTTGCAGCGCGAAGGCCAGCGTCACCGAGAGGCCCACCAGAAGCGTGTACAGGTCGAGCACCGCCGGTCGTGAGCCGGAGAAGAGATCGAGCTCGAAGGCGCCGTCGTCGCCCAGCGGAAAGCCGCGCAGCAGGTTGCCCACCGCCACCCCGAAGAGCAGCGAGAGCACGACGCCCGAGACCACGAACGTGAAGTCCCAGAAGCTCACCCACAGCGCATCGTGCGAGAGGTGTCGAAACTCGATGGAGATGCCGCGCACGAGGAGCCCCCACAGCACCATGAAGAGCGGGATGTAGAGGCCACCGAACACCGAGGCAAAGGCCGCGGGAAACACGCACAGCGACGTGCCGCCGGCGGCCACCAGCCACACCTCGTTGCCGTCCCAGTAGGGCCCGATGGCGGCGAACACCCGGGCCCGCTCCTCGTCGGTGCGCGCCACGAACGGCCGCACCATGGCGGCGCCCAGGTCGAAGCCGTCGAGCACGAAGTACATGGCCACCATGAAGGCGACCAGGAAGAACCAGACCTCAGGCATGGGCCACCTCGTCGGGGGCGATGGCGGCGGGCTCTTCCTTCGCATGCGCAGTTACCGAGGGACCGCGCCCCACCTCGCGCAGGATGAGCACCACGAAGAGCAGGCCCATGACGAAGTAGAGGCCGAGGAACCCGAAGAGCGTGAAGAGCACCGAGCCGGCGTGCACCCGCAGGCTCGAGCCGTCGGCGGTGCGCATGACGCCGAACACCAGCCACGGCTGACGCCCCAGCTCCGCCGTCATCCACCCGGCGGTGGTGGCGATGTACGGGAACGGAAACGCGAAGAAGAGAAGCCACAGGAACGGGCGAAAGCGCGGCCGCTCCAGGAGGCCTCGCCAGCGCAGCAGGTTGCCGAGGCCCATGAGGCCGATGAACATCGTGCCCAGCCCCGCCATCACGTGGAACGCGTAGTAGAGGACCTCGATGTTGGTGGGCCACTCTTCCTTGGGGAACGCGTCGAGGCCCTTCACGTCGCTGTGGAAGGTGCCGTAGGCGAGGAAGCTCAGCGCGCCCGGGATGCGAATGGGGTTGTCGAGCCGCTTCTCGGGAATGTTGGGCTGCCCGATGACCGAGATCTCGGCTTGCGGCCCGCTCTCGAAGCGGCCCTCCATGGCCGCCAGCGCCACTGGCTGATAGCGCGCCACCAGCTTGGCCTGGGTATCGCCGGTGGGAAACGCCACCAGCACGCAGGAGACGAGGCCCGCCGCGAGGCCGAGCTTGAGGGCCTTGCGTGCGTGCGGCAAATGTCGCGCGCGCAGCACCCACAGGGCCGACACGCTGCACACCACGAACGACGCGGTCACCACGCTGGCCATCATGTTGTGCGCGTAGGCGGCGAGCGCCCACGGGTTCGCCATGAGCTCCACGAAGGAGGTGAGGCGCATGCGCCCGGAGGCCTCCATGGCGTAGGCCACCGGGTGCTGCATGAAGGCGTTGGCGCAGATGATGAAGTACCCGCTCATCCAGGTGCCGAGGCACAAGAGCGCCGCCACCAGCAGGTGCGCCCGCGGCCCGAGCCTCTTGTCGCCGAACACCAGCAGCCCCACCAGCGCGCTCTCGAGGAAGAACGCGAACACGCCCTCCATGCCCAGGGTGTGACCGATGACCGCGCCGGTCACCTGCGAGAAGCGCCCCCAGTTGGTGCCGAACTGAAATTCCATCGGCAGGCCGGTGACCACGCCCACCACGAAGTTGATGCCGAAGATGCGCGTCCAGAAGCGCGCGAGATCGCCCCACAGCGGATCCTTGCGGTAGAGCGCCAGGCCCTTCATCGCCACCAAAAGGAGCGCAAGCCCCATCGTGAGCTGGGGAAACAGGTAGTGGTAAACGATGGTGAAGGCGAACTGGACGCGATGCCAGAAGAGTGCGTCGGCCATGGGAGTTGGCCACTCTACAGGGGTTTCGCCGCTCGGGCGCCTGCGCGGCCTCAGCGCATGTAGGGCCGCACGAGCCTGGAGGAAACCGCCTGGCGGGAAAAGCCTAACAACTTCATAACCGGGCGAGGCGGGTAGCGGCTTCGCCGGGTTGCGCTATACCGAGTGCCCCGGCCTCGTACCGGTCCTTGGCTCCCCGTCTCTTTTCCTTTCAGGCTCGAGCTCTCATGCACGGTTCACGCATCGCGGCGCTCTCCGCGCTCATCGCCGTCCTCGTCGTGGCTGCCACGCCCGCGTGCAGCGTGGTGGGCGGCATCGCGGGCGGCCTCGCGGGCGGCGATTCCAGCTGCGATCGTCGCTACGGCGACAGCGATTCGCCGCAGCCGTTCTGCCAGGAGATCCTCGATACCGTGGCCGGTTCGCGCTTTCGCGAGGACTGCGACCAGAAGCTCAAGGGAAAGTCCGGCGAGGACGTCTGCCCGCGAGAGCACGTCATCGCCGGCTGCAAGGTGAACAAGAAGAACGACGACGGCTCCGAGGTGGTCGACTGGTTCTACGACGTCGACGCCGACAATGCGCCGAGCAAGGTGAAGCCCAGCGACCGCATCCGTACGAAGGAGCAGGTGCGCGCCAAGTGCGTCGAGCCTGGCCGCTACGACGAAGGCGCCACGTACCAGGAGCCCTGAGCGCCGGTCGACCAGGGAAAACCGAAGAAGGGCGAGGGGTTTGCGGGCGCGACGGAGAGTGGCCCACATCGTGGCGAGGCTGAGCTAGATTCGACCGGCAACGCTGGCCGCAGAAGTTGCATCTGACCTCGCTCCCCTCCGAAG
>JABFRG010000180.1 GCA_013141295.1 Polyangiaceae bacterium | reverse complement strand
CACGATTCGCCTCTCTCGCAGCGCATCGCGCGGTACGCCCGGGGTCGCGACTATCACAACGTGGTGCGTCGGAAGCTGCGGCAGCTGGCGGCGTATTTGCGGCGCTTCGGGACCGCCGAGGAGCCGGTGGAAGCGCGGCCCATGTGCGACGACGTGCCGGTCCTGGAGCGGGCCTGGGCGGCGCGCGCGGGCCTGGGGTTCATCGGGAAGAACGGCCTCCTCATCGTACCCGGCGTGGGCTCGATGGTGCTGCTGGGCGAGGTGGTGACCACCCTGTCCCTTCCGGCCGGGACACCCATCGGCGAGCGCTGCGGCAGCTGCACCCGCTGTCTCGAGGCGTGCCCCACCGCCGCCTTCGAGGCGCCCTTCGTCCTCGATCCGCGGGCGTGCATCTCCTACTGGACCATCGAGCACCGGGGGCCCATCCCGGAAGACGTGCGCCCCCACATCGGCTCGCGCTTGTTCGGTTGCGACGACTGCCAGACGGTGTGTCCGTTCAACGCCGGCAAGCATCGCCCGCCGGCGCAGACCAGCTCCTTCGAGCCGCATCCGCGATGGGCCGAGCTCTCGGTCCGGGATCTGCTGGATGTCGAGCGCTTTGCCGAGATCGCCCAGGGCAGCCCGGTGTATCGCGCCACCGCCGAAGGGCTCGCCCGGAACGCGGCGGTGGTGATGGCCAACGAGGGGACCGACGAGGAGGCCCTGGAGCGCGCGGCGCGAACCCATCCGGTGGAGGCGGTGCGGGAAATCGCCGTGTGGGCCCGGAGCCGACCGCGCTGACGCGGGCTCTTTGAAATTCCCCCGGGCTCGTGTAGTGCGGAGCCATGCATCCTCTTGCGGAACGCGTGCTCCAGAAAGACGTCCGCGCGGTGGCCCGCGCCATGCGCCTGGTGGACGATCGCGATCCCGGTCACACCGACGTGCTGCGCGATCTCTTTCCGCACACCGGGCGCGCGCACGTGGTGGGCGTCACCGGCAACCCGGGCGCAGGGAAGTCGACGCTCAGCGACCGCCTCATCGAGGGCTTCCGCAAGGCCGGCAAGATCGTGGGCGTCATCGCCGTCGACCCGACCAGCCCGTACACCGGCGGCGCCATCCTCGGCGATCGCATTCGCATGCAGCGGCACGCGGTGGACCCGGGCGTTTTCATTCGCAGCGTCGCCACCCGCGGGCACCTCGGCGGCCTCTCGCGCTCGGCGCGCGACATGGTGCGCATCCTCGACGCCTGGGGCGCCGACGTGGTGCTGGTAGAGACGGTGGGCGTCGGCCAGGACGAGCTCGAGGTCACGCGCACCGCGCACACCACGCTGGTGGTCATGGCGCCGGGCATGGGAGACGAGGTGCAGGCCATCAAGGCAGGCATCATGGAGAGCGCCGACGTGTTCGCGGTGAACAAGGCCGATCGCGACGGCGCCGACGGTACCGTGCGCGACATCGAGCTCATGATCGCCCTCGGCGGCGAGACCATGATGGCCGCCAGCAAGCACCGGGGCCACGTGGTGCACGGCGGCGCCGGCGAGGCTGCGGCCCATGGCGTGGGCGGCGACGAGACCACCCCCGAGCGCTGGGTTCCGCCCATCGTCCGCGCCGTCGCCACCCGGGGTGAGGGCACCGCGGAGCTGGTCGCTGCGGTGGAGCGGCATCGGGTGTGGCTCGAAGGCACCGCGACCGGCCGCGCCCGGCGCAAGCAGCGGCTCGGCGAAGAGGTGCGCGAAGCCCTGCGCGAGGCGCTCATCGAGGCGGCGAGCCACGATCTCGCGGCGCAGATGGACCAGGCGGTGATCGACGTGGACGAGCGGCGGGTGGACCCGTACACCGCCATCGAGCAGCTGCGCGACGCCTTCCGCGCCGGTCGTAGCGCGTGAGCTACTTGCCGTAGAAGAGCAAGAGCCAGCCCCAGCCGCCCACCATGACCAGGGCGCCCAGGCCGAAGACGATGCCCTGGAACCAGAAGAAGCGTCGGCGATGCACCGCGCCGCGGACCGGGTCTTCGGTGAGGACCATGGGGATGATGGGCAGGTGCGCGAGGACGAAGACGATCGCCACCGGCACGATGGTGCGAAAGAGAATGGCATTGGCAGCCGCCGCTTCGGTCTTGGCGCCCAGGTCTGCGGGCCGAAATGTGAACATCGTTGGCACGATGCTGGCGAGGGCCCAGACGATGGTCACCGGATAGGTGAGCAGATGCGGCGCGAGCCCTCGAAAGATGCCGCTCCCCACCCGGAGCACCACATCCTCGAAGCGCGACATGCGATCAGCCTTTCACGCGGGGCGCCTTGACGCGCTTGGCTGCCTTCTTGGGCGCGGCCGGCTTCTTGGAAGCGGTCGTCTTGGCTGCCTGGACCGCCGGAGCGCGGCTTCGCGCGGGCTTGCGACCCACCAGCTCCGCCTCGAAGGCCGAGGGGCACTCGGCTTTGACGCTGCAACCCTCGCAGTTCGGTTTGCGTGCAAAGCACACGCGTCTTCCGTGGAAGATGAGCGTATGGCTGGCGATGTCCCACTGATCGCGGGGCAGGGCGCGCACCAGATCCTGCTCGATCTTCACCGGCTCCTGCTCCTTGGTCCAGCCGAGTCGCTGGGAGAGCCGCTGCACGTGCGTGTCGACCACCACGCCCTCCGGTTTGCCGAAGGCCACGCCCAGGACCACGTTGGCGGTCTTTCGTCCGACGCCCGGGAGCGCCACCAGTGCGTCCAGGCGATCCGGCACCTTGCCGCCGTGCTCCGCCACCAGCTTTTGCGCCAGGCCCACCAGGTTCTTCGACTTCTGTCGAAACATGCCGATGCGGTTGATGAGATCCTCGAGCTCCCGCGGCTCGGCCTTGGCCATGGATCTTGCGTCGGGAAAGCGCGCGAACAAGGCCGGCGTGATGGCGTTCACCGCCACGTCGGTGGTCTGGGCGCTCATGACCGTGGCGCAAAGCAGCTGGAAGGGACCATCGTGGTCCAGCTCGCAGTGCGCATCCGGGTGCTGCGCCCGGAGCTTGCCCAGCATCGTCACCGGGCTTTCGGAGGGCTTCTTCGCCATGCGCAGACACTACTGCGGCGCGTGCGCCTTCGGAAGGCCCTCTCGTCGCTCCGGAGGCGCGAGCCTCCGTTCGACGGCGCCCCGGCCGATGCTATCCTTCCTCGATGCTGCAGGCACTGGCCGACACGATGGTGCTGGGCGCGCTCCTCGAGGAGCTGCGGAGCCGCTGCGGCGGCGCGCCCTACGAGCTGCTCGAGCACTGGCAGCAGGGGGAGTTTCACCACGACGTCGTCGTGCGGGTCCCGGACCCGGCGGGCCTTCCCGGGCAGTTTCTGGTGGTGGCCACCAACTGCAACGGCGGGGTGAAAGAGGTGCTCGCCTTCGGGGAGCGGCCCGACCGCTGGGCCCTGTGGCACTGGCGCTGTCCGGAGGTGGCCGACTTCGCCGGCGACCTGCCGCCGATCCTGGGTCGGGCCACCACGGTCCACTATTTCGACCCCTGCGCGCTCCTCGGGCCGGATGCGCGCAGCGAGCTCCGCGAAGAGCACCGCGTGCGGCAGGCCGGCGGCGGCTGGACGATGGCGTCCTCGTGCGGGAACAAACCCTGACGTCGCGGTGGCGGCAATCGTCGTTCCTATTGGCGCGCTTCTTTGGTAAGACCGCCTTGTTCGGGCTGATAGCTCAGTCGGTAGAGCTGCGGACTTTTAATCCGTAGGTCGCGGGTTCGAGTCCCGCTCGGCCCACTTCATAATTCGCGGAATACTCGGGGAATATGGCCGCCGCGGCGGATTCCGTCTCGTGCCATGGTTGCCGTGGGGCCCCCAT
>JABFRG010000211.1 GCA_013141295.1 Polyangiaceae bacterium | reverse complement strand
AGGCCCACGAGCGGCGCGCGGCGCTCACCCTCCTCACGCGCGCCTTCGCCAGTCTGGGGCTCACCCGAGCCGAGGCGGAGATCGCCGAAGAGCTCGACGCGCTGGGAGGACCCGCGTCGATCCTGGAGCGGCGAAGGAGCGCGGCGCCGGTGACGCCCCGGGTGTTCGGTCGCTACGAGGTGCTCGCGGAGGTGGCGTCCACGCCCTCGGCGCGAGTGCTCGAATGTCTCGACGTGGTGCGCCAGGAGCACGTGGCGGTGAAGATCTTCGCCGGCTACGACGCGCGCGGTGCGGGCCGCGACGCGCTCATGCGCTTCGAGCGCGAAGTGAAGGTGCTCGCCTCCCTCGATCACGCCAACATCGTGCCCCTGCGGGACTACGTCGAAGAGGGGCCGGCGCTGGTCATGGCCTGGATGAACGGCGGCACGCTGGAAGATCTGCTGGCGAAGGAGCCGGTAGCGCCGAGCCGCGCCATCGAGATCGCCAGCTCGGTCCTGCTCGCCCTGGGCGAAGCCCATCGGCTGGGCGTCTTGCACCGCGACGTGAAGCCCGCCAACGTCCTCTTCGACGCTGGCGGCACCGCCAAGCTCGGCGACTTCGGCGTCGCGCACCTGGGCGATCTCTCGGCCACCGCCACCGCGGGCGTCATCGGTACCCTCGGGTACATGAGCCCGGAGCAGCGCGACGGCACCCCCGCCACGGTGCGGAGCGACGTGTACGGCGTTGGCGCCATGCTCCTCGAGATGCTCACCGGTCAGCGCCTGGCGGTCGACGATCCCGCGCCGCTGCGGCCGAGCGCCGCACACCGCGATCTGGATACCCGCCACGACGACGTCGTGATGCGCATGCTGCAGAAGGACCCGGAGCTCCGGCCCGAAGGCGCCCTCGCCGCGCGAGCCCTCCTCGGCACCTTGAAGTGGCCCACGGTGGTGGAGCGCATCGCGGTCCGGCGCGTCGTGTCGGAGCGGCCGAGCCAGCAGAGCGTGGAGGAGTCGCGCTACGTGCTGCGCGACGGCCGGCTCTTCGACACCTGGCTCGAGCGCTTCATCGAGCGCCTTCCCCTCTCCGACGAGCTGTTGGCGCGCGCCTCCGCCTACGCCAAGGCGGCCCATCCGGCGCTGCAGGCGGTGCTCTCGGTGGACCGCAAGAATGGGGCGCTCGTGCTGTCGGTGCCCTGGGGCCGCCGGCTGGATCGCCAGCTCGCGCCGCCGGAGATCGCTTGGCTACGGGCCGCCCTCGGCGCCCTGCACGAGAGCGGGTTCGTCCACGGCGCGGTGGACGCGGCGCACGTGTTCGTGGACGAGGTGCGCGGACCGCAGCTGCAATTCGAGGCGACGTCCGCGGCCGGGAGCGTCGATCAAGACCGCATCGCCCTGGCGCGCCTCGCCGGCTGACCTTCTTCGACTCCGGGTGTTTACTCTTCGATGGGGACGCGCAGCTGTCGCTTCTGGCCGTCGCGCTCCACGTCGACCAATATCTCCTTGGCGCCGGCCAACGAACGGAACGCCACCAGGGCTTGCTCCGGACGCTCGATGGGCATGCCGTTGACCTTGGAGACCACGTCGCCGGCGCGAAGGTCGACGCCGGTCCAGTAGTCCTCCGGATAGAGTCGCGCGACGCGGAAGCCCACGAACTGGCCCTGTCGCATCACCGGCTCGTCGGAGAACTCCACGTGCTGCAGGAAGCCACCGAGACCCCCGGCGATGGTCTCCTGGAGCGCGCTTCGGCGCACCGTCCCCGGCTTGCTCCGGATCGCAGCGGTCGTCGTGGGAGCGGACTTCGGCGCGCTGTCGGCAGACTTCGGCGACGGCTCACCGCCGCATGCGGCGACCGTCGCGAGCACCGTGAGGCCGAGAAGGAGTACGTGGGGACGCATCCTGCGACCCTCGCCCGCCAGGCCTCCTGGGGCCAACTTTCCTACGGAAGTAGCTCCGGAAACGCATCGCCGATGGACGACGCGATGCGCGCGGTGACCTCATCCATCGTCCCGGTGCCGTCCACCAGCGCCACCCGGTCGCCCGGGATGTGCGAGGCCAGATCGCGATAGAAGAGGGAGAGCGCCCGCTGCACCTCGTGCTGCTCGTAGAGCTGCGCCGCCTCCCCCCGCGACTCGCGCCGGACCGCGGCCATGTCCGCCGGCAGGTCGAGCACCAGCGTGAGGTCTGGACGCCGCGCGAAGCGGTTCAGCTGGCGAATCCACTCCACCGCGTGCTTGTCGCCGCTGGTGACGCTCTGGTACGCGAGGCTCGAGGCGTCGTAGCGGTCGGAGATGACGATGCCGCCCTCCGCCAGGAACGGCTCGATCTCCGCCGACACGTGATCGAGGCGGTCGGCGGCGAAGAGCAGCGCCATGGTCTCCCACCCGGGAGCACGACCACCGGGCGCGCTGATGCGGCCGGAGAGCACGAGCCGGAGCATGGATCCGATGGGGCCGTCGCTGGGCTCCCGCGTCACGCGAACCATCTTCCCGCGCTTGCGCAGGCGGTCGGCGACCCGATGCGCCTGGGTGGTGGTACCCGCGCCGTCGATTCCCTCGACCACGATGAAGCGTCCGTCAGCCATGGTGGCCTCCCTTGGTTTCGAGCATGCGCGAATGGTAGTACCCCGAGCGGCGCGGGGCGATCAAGGGACCGCCGAGGTGGCCGGCGAATCTTCCGAGGAGACCGCGTTGTCGATGAGCCGCGTGCCGCCGATGCGCGCCGCCACCACGAAGAGCGCGCGATCGGGCACCGCAGCGTCGCCTTCGAACGGCTGCAGGGTGTCCGGGTCCGCCACCTCCGCGTAGTCCACGGAATCCATGGCCGCCGCCACGTTCCGCGCAAGCTCGGCGCGCAGGGTGCCGGCCCGTCGCTCGCCCCCCGCGTGCGCGCGCAAGGCCTGCGAGATGGCCCGGGGAATGCCCACCGCCCGGGCGCGATCGGTGGCCGAGAGGTACGCGTTGCGGGAGCTCATGGCCAGGCCGTCGGCCTCGCGACAGGTGGGAACGCCGAGCATTTCCACGGGGAAATGGAGGTCTTTGACCATGCGCCGGAGGACCGCCAGCTGCTGGTAGTCCTTGCGCCCGAAGCTCGCGAGGCAGGGTCCGATCATGCCGAAGAACTTCGCCACCACCGTCGTCACGCCCTCGAAGTGCCCCGGCCGAAAGGGGCCGCACAGGTGGTCCGTGAGCTGGCTCACGCGCACCCGGGTGGCTTCGCCCTGTGGGTACATGAGCTCCGGTGTCGGGGCGAACACGATGTGCACGCCGCGGCTCCCGAGCTTCTGGCGATCGCCCTCGAGGTCCCGCGGATACCGCGCCAGATCCTCGTTGGGGCCGAACTGGGTGGGGTTGACGAAGACCGACGCCACCAGAAGCGTGGCGGGCGAAAGACCGGTGGAAGGCGGTGGCGCGCGAAGGGCATCGACGAGCCGCAGGTGTCCCTCGTGGAGCGCCCCCATGGTGGGGACGAAGCCGATGCGCTCGCCGGCGGCGCGGGCTTCCGTGAGCGCCTGGGCAAGCTCTGCCGGGTCCACGATGGTGCGAGGGGCTCGTTGGGGCACTGGCGCGCGGGCGACATCACTCATGGCGGAGCCGGTATACCACGGGTCGTCGTGCTTTACAGACGGGGCCCAGTGCGCGATGCTTCGCCCATGCGCCCGTTCCGCACCGCTGCCGTCCTCGTGAGCCTCGCGGCGGGCTTCGTCGCGTGCGGCAGCCGCGGGCCCCTCGACGACGGGCCGTACGGGAGCCTCACGGACGCGGCCAGCGACGCCGACGCGACCACCGACGGCACCACGTCGACCGACGCCGGCCCGAAG
>JABFRG010000267.1 GCA_013141295.1 Polyangiaceae bacterium | reverse complement strand
CGGGCCCTGGTGCGTTTCGCCGTCACCGGCGACACCGGTCCCTTCGCGGTGTTCGCGGCCGGGGTGTTCGCCTACGACTTCGTCGAGGTCTTCGAGCCGCTTCCGGCGCCCGCCAGCGATCCGCTCGGCTACCCGGACGCGGTGTTCTTCCTCGCCGAGAGCGCGGTGCTCATCGACGGCGTCGCGGGTGTCACGCGCCTGTACGCCACGGCCTTCGGCGACGATCGCCGCGCCGTTCACGACGCCGAGCGGCGCATCGCGGCGCTGGCGCAGGCCTGCGAGGAGGCGATTGCGTCGCCCACCCCCTCGCGGGTGATTCCGGAAGGGGTCCCTTCGCCCACCGCCGTCGTCGACCTCGACGACGCGACGTTCGAGCGGCTGGTCCGCACCATGAAGGAGCACATCGTCGCCGGCGACGTGTTCCAGATCGTGGGATCGCGTTCGTTTTCGGCCCCGTGCCTCGACCCGGTGGCGGCCTACGGACGTCTGCGGGTGCAGAACCCCAGCCCGTACCACTCCTTCTTCGCCGACGTCTCGGGCACCCTCTTCGGCGCCTCGCCGGAGACCTCGGTGCGTGTAGAGCGCACGCAAGAGGGGCTGGTGGTGCACGTGCATCCGATCGCCGGCACCCGCCGCCGCGGCGCCACGCCCGACGAGGACGACCGCATCGAGGCCGAGCTTCGCCTCTCGGAGAAGGAAGTGGCGGAGCACATGATGCTGGTGGACCTGGCGCGCAACGACATCGCGCGGGTGGCGATTCCGGGAACCCGTCGGGTGAAGCCGCTGCTCTCGGTGGAGCGCTACTCGCAGGTCATGCACCTGGTCTCGTCGGTCTCCGGTCGCCTTCGGCCGGGGCTCGATGCGCTGCACGCGTACGGCGCCTCTGCCAACATGGGCACCCTGGTGGGGGCACCCAAGGTGCGCGCCGCCGAGCTCTTGCGCACCTACGAGGGGCAAAAGCGCGGAGCCTACGGCGGCGCCATCGGCTGGCTCTCGCACGACGGATCCTTCGACTCCGCCATCGTCATTCGCTCGGCCCTGGTGAAGGACGGCGTGGCGCACGTGCGCGCCGGCGCCGGCATCGTGTTCGACTCCGAGCCGGCGGACGAGGCCGACGAAACTCGCCGCAAGGCAGCCGCGGTGCTCCGCGCAGTGGGAGCCCGACTCCCGGAAGGCAAGCCATGAAGCACGTGCTCCTGGTGGACAACAAGGACTCCTTCGTCTTCAACCTGGCCGAGGCGTTCGGCAGGTTGGGGGCGCGCGTCACGGTGGTGCGCAACACCGCAGAGGCAAAGACGTTGGTGGACGACGCCGAGCGCGCCGGGGCGCTGCTCGTGCTCTCGCCCGGGCCCGGTCGCCCAGAAGATGCAGGATGCACCATTCCCGTGCTCGGCCTCGCCCTCGGGCGGGTGCCGGTGTTCGGGGTGTGCCTCGGCCATCAGGCCATGGTGCTGGCCGCCGGCGGAAAGGTGGAGGGCGCGGCCGGCATCGTCCACGGCAAGGCGTCGCGCATCACCCATGACGGGCAGGGGCCGCTCCGCGGGCTCCCTTCGCCGCTCTCGGTGGGGCGCTATCACTCGCTTTGCACGCGGATCGTCCCCCCGCGCTTCACGGTGCACGCGTGGCTCGACGGCATGGCCATGGCCATCTCCGACGCCGCGGCGAAGCAGACCGCCGTGCAGTTTCACCCGGAGTCGATCCTCACCCCCGAGGGCGATCGCTTGCTCCTCAACGTTCTGGAAGCAGGAGTATCTTGACCCCACCCTCCGACGCCGAGCGAGCCGCGCAGTCTGCGGGGCTCATGAGCATGGTGCTGGAGCGCCTCTGCGCCAGCGAGAGCCTCACCATGGGCGAGAGCGAGGGGCTCTTCCGCAAGATCGTGGAGGGCACGGTGGAGGCGCCGATGCTCGCCGCGATTCTCACCGCGCTCAAGGCCAAGGGCGAGACGGCGGCGGAGATCGCTGGCGCGGCGCGAGCGCTGCGCGCGTCGGCGGAGCCGTTCGAGGCACCGGCGCACCCGGTGGCCGATACCTGCGGCACCGGGGGTGACGGCGCCGCGAGCTTCAACGTGTCGACCGCGGTGGCGTTCGTGGCCGCGGCCGGCGGCGTGCCGGTGGTGAAGCACGGGAACCGATCGGTGTCGTCGCGCTGCGGGTCGGCCGACGTGCTCGAGGCCCTCGGTCTTCGCATCGACCTCGACGGCGCCGCAGCGCGCAAGGCCCTGGACGCCACCGGTTTCTGCTTTCTCTTCGCGCCCCGCATGCACCCCGGCGTTCGTCATGCGATGCCGGTGCGCAAGGCCCTCGGGGTGCGCACCATCTTCAACGTGCTGGGGCCGCTGGCCAACCCGGCGCGGCCCGCGCATCAGGTGCTCGGCACCGGCGTGGGCGCGTGGGTGTTGCCCATGGCCGAGACGCTGCGCCTCCTGGGATCCACCGCGGCGCTGGTGGTGCACGGCTCGGGCATGGATGAGATCGCGCTCCACGGCGAGACGCGTGCGGCCCGGCTCTTCGAGGGGAAGATCACCGAGCTGACCATGACGCCGGAGGACGTGGGCCTCGCCCGAGCCCCCGCCGATGCACTTCGCGGCGGCGACCCTGCGGAGAACGCCGCGGCCCTCCGCGCAGTACTGCAAGGCCAAGGAACGCAAGCCCAGCGCGATGCGGTGGCCTTCAACACCGGCGCGGTCTTCTGGACCACCGGCGCGTCGAGCTCCTTGCGCGAGGGCGTGGCCCGGGCCGTCGACCTGGTGCGAAGCGGGGCCGGCGAGAAGGTACTGGAGAGCTATCGAGAGGCGAGCCATGACTTCCCGACTGGATGAGATCCTGGCGCAGAAGCGCATCGACGTGGCCGCGCGCAAGGCCGCACGACCGCACGTGGGCGAAGGACCCGCGAGGCCGGCGCACGTCTTCCGGACTGCGCTCTCCCGGAACCCTGGCGCGCGCTTCATCCTCGAAGCCAAGCGAGCGAGCCCGTCACAAGGCTCGCTCCGTCCCGCGCTCGATGCGGCGACGGTCGCTGCGGCTTACGTGGGCGTCGCCGATGCCATCAGCGTGGTGACCGACGGACCGTTCTTCGGCGGGAGCCTGGAATTCTTGGGTGAGCTGCGGGCCGCGGTGCCGGAGCCCACGCCGCTCCTGTGCAAGGACTTCGTCGTCGACCCGTACCAGATCGCCGAGGCCCGCTCCTACGGCGCCGACGCGGTGTTGCTCATGCTCTCGGTGCTCGACGACGAGACCGCGCGCACGTGCCTCGCGGAGGCGGAACGCCTGGGCATGGACGCGCTGGTAGAGGTGCACGACGAAGCCGAGCTGGCGCGCGCGCTGGCGCTCCCGGCGCCCATCGTGGGCGTCAACAACCGCGACTTTCGCGATCTCTCCGTGAGCCTCACGGTGACCGAGCGGCTCGCGCCGCGTGTACCCCGCGACCGCATCCTCGTCTCGGAGTCCGGCGTCGCCACCCACGCCGACGTGATGCGCCTGGGCCCGCTCGTGGATGGATTCCTGGTGGGCTCGGCGCTCATGAAGTCGCTGGACCTGCGGGTCGCTGCGCGGCACCTCGTGACCGGCGCGGTGAAGATCTGCGGCCTTACCACGGAAGAAGACGCGGCCGCCGCTGCGAGCCTGGGCGCGACCTATGGCGGCCTCATCTTCGCCGAGAGCCCGCGGCGCGTGAGCCTCGAGCGAGCGCGCGTACTGGCGGCGAGCACCGCGCTGCCGTTGGTGGGGGTGTTCCGCGACGCACAGGTACGCGACATGGCGGAGGCGGCATCGACGCTGGGCCTCGCCGCGGTGCAGCTC
>JABFRG010001060.1 GCA_013141295.1 Polyangiaceae bacterium | reverse complement strand
CCGAGCGCTATGCGTCTCGACACACCGCAGAGGTGCGTCCGCCCCGAGCGTAGGCGCACGAGCATGCCGGTGAAGGCACCCCTTACGCTGTCCAGACCTCGACACGGCACTGCGGTATGTGCCAGATCTCGACCACTCTCCCCGGTGCAGCCCCCAGGTGCCTCATCACCCGGCCTCTTCAGCTGCCCGCGTGGGAAACGCGGTCCTTCTCGTTGCGTAGCGATTGCTCCTTTCGTTGGGTGCCACGGTGGAGAAGGACGGCGCGCTCGCCCTTCCGCATCCCGCCCTAAAGCACCCCGCGTGCCAGCGCCCTCCGCCCACACCTTTCCGCAACTTGCCCCTGCGCGCTCGGTGGCCCGGACGATCTTGCCCCGTCCACGGCCTGCATCTCTGCATTCAGGAATGCGGCGCCCGTAGCCCGGGTTCGCTCTGCACCGAAAAGTTGCCCACTCCGCGTCGGCCTAAGTACCACCGAAGCACCCATGTCACGCCCCGTCTCAGCCCTCGCGTTCCTTATGGTCTTTGCGGCCGCGCGCGTCGCGTCCGCGGATCCGTCCTCGACCTCGCCGGAGCAGGGCTACGACCTGGGCGATATCCAGCACCCGCGTGGTCTCTCCATGGGCGGTGCGCAGGTCGCCACCGGTACCTCCACCTCCGCGGTCCTCTACAATCCCGCGAATCTGCCCTTCTCCCGCGTGTACCACTTCGAGGGCCTGGCCGCCTGGAGCCCCGAGGCAAGGCGTCAAAGCTACGGCGGCGCGGTCGCCGACTCGAGCACCAGCAAGATCACCGGGGGCCTCGGAGGCACCTGGTCGGTGATGGACCCCGACGGCGCAAAACGCACGTGGATCGATCTCCGTGTCGCCGCAGCGTATCCACTGGGCGACAAGCTCGCCATCGGCATCGCCGGCCGCTACCTCCGTCTGGAAGCGCCTCCGGGATTCGGTCCCTTCGGCGGAAGCCGCGTGTCCGGTGGAACGCCCGACGGCGCCGCCTTCAATCGCATCACCTTCGACGCAGGCCTCACCGTGGCGCCCATCGAAGGGCTCAAGATCGCCGTCCTCGGCCGCAATCTCACCAACCCCGGCAGCTCCTACGCGCCGACGGTGCTCGTGGGAGGCGTGGGCTACGCGGCCAGCGTCTTCGCCATCGAGAGCGATTTCCTGGTCGACTTCACCACCTTTGGCACCGCGAAGACCCGCACCATGGTGGGCGGCGAGGTCTTCATCGCCGACCACTTTCCGATTCGTCTCGGGTATCGCTACGACGACGGCATGAAGCTGCACTCGGCATCGCTCGGTCTCGGCTACGTGGACAAGAAGTTCAGCGTCGAGCTCAGCGGCCGTAGAGACCTCGCCTCCAACCCGGCGACCATGATCAGCCTGGGCCTGCGCTACTTCTACGAGAACGCCGCAGCCCACGAGGATCCGCAGCCGGAGTTCTAGGCGCACGGAAACGGCAAGACGTGGGCCGTTACGCGCGTATCATCGATGGCGTGTACAGCTCCCTTCGCAAGATCGACATCGTAGCCGAGCACGAGGGCAAGCCGCTCCTGGTGCAAACCGATCATCGCTCCGCCGACGAGGTGGGGTCCGAGATCGAGATCTCGGTGCTGTTCGCCCTCGCGCGCACGCTGGGTCCCAAGCAATCGGAGCACGGGCACGGCACCCTGCGTTACGTTGCCATGGGCGGCCTCCACCCGAAGCTCGCCACCGTGCTCGCATCCGTGGGGGCCGAGTGCGAAGCCGAGGGCGTGATGGTCGATCTCTCCGACGTCGCGCGCGCCTCGCCCGCCGATCTCGCCGATGGAGCCTTTCGCGACCTAGCGGAGAAGGCCCTCGCCCGCGAAGGGCTCACCGCCGACGAAGCCGGCCTGGCCGCATTCGAGGCTACCTGCGACCGCAGCGTCACCGAAGAGGACGACGAGATCGCCTACTGGACCTGCGTCGCCGAGCTGGCAGCCGTCACCGGCGAGGCGCTGCGGGCGGTGCACGGTGGGCGCTGGGTCCAAGACGCCAAGCACTGGGCCGACATCCCGTTCGTGTTCCAGGCGCAAGGCGACACCGCGACCATGAACCCGGTGGGCAAGGCCGTGAAGTTCCTGCGCCACGGCGCGGCCGAGAGCCCCTGTCAGCTCTTTCGCGCCATGGAAGACCGCGGCGCGCCGCAAGGTCCACTCCTGCCCAACCTGAAGCCGTCGCGCTGGGACCTCCGCGATCAGGTGGTCTGCGAGCCGCTTCGCGAAGACCTCCTCAAAGCCGACGTCGACATCCCCATCGTCGCCTATGGCAACGACTTCCCGCACACCTTCGCCATGCTGTTCCGCGACGGAACCCGAGAGAAGGGCATGGCGTCCCTGCGCGAGCAGGCCACTGCGAACCTCGCCGCGGTAGACGTCGAGGTGGAGCCCATCGAGCTCTCGCAGCTCTCGTTCTGGGCGGTCCAGGGCAGCTTCTTCGCCGCGGAGAAGATCCTCGACGCGCCGTTCTTGCGCACGATGCACACGCTCATTCGCGCCTCGCTCCTCGTCGCGTCCATCCCCGAGAAGGGCAAGCTCCTCCTGGCGAGCGGTCTCCAGCCGGCCGCGCTGCCCGGGTTCATGGCCATCACCCGCGGCATCTTCGAGAAGAACGAAGGCGGCCGCCACATCTCGCCCACCGTGTTCCTCATCTCCGACGGCCAGATCGTCGGCGTTGCTTCGGCCGGTAGCAACGAGCCACCCGAGCCGCCGCCCAAGAAGGGCTTCTTCGCCCGCCTGTTCAACTGAAATGCAGAAGGGCGCCCTGCGCGAAGCAGGACGCCCTCCGTCGCGGGTCGTGCAGCGTTACTTCACGCCGGTGACCTTGGGCGGCACCAGGAAGAGCACGTTGCGCTTGTCGAGGTTGATGTTGCCGGGAATACCGAGCACGTCGATGAACGCGTTGAAGTACTGCGCCGCGGCCTGAGGCGCCACCGTCGTGTTCATCTGCGGAATGACCTCGAAGCAGACCGGGGTGCCCACGGTGACGGCGATGAACGTATCCTTGATGCCGTCGCCGTCGGTGTCCTTGGCGGCATGTGCCGGGCAGCTCTGCGACGCGTCGCCCTCGTCCTTGGCGCGGAGCGCCTTCATGAACTTGGTGGCGTCCACGCCCCCCGGATTCGCCGGATCGTTGCGCGGCTTGGCGGTGACGTCGTAGGTGGAGCCCACCGCGATGGCTTTGATAGCTGCCACGACGCTGGCTCCGACGTCGCTGCCGCTCGAGTAGAGGTAGTTCAATCGACACGTGCCACCCGGACCGGTGGGGGCGCGCGCGGCGCCGCCGATTCCGGTGCAGCACATGCCCGCGGCGCAACCCACGAAGGCGGCGGGCGGCAGGCTCGACTTGCTCACGTCGGAAAGTGCGTTGGCCTGCGCCTCGGTACTGAAGCTGTTGCTCTGCTGAAGGCTCACGAAGCGCGCGTTGCTGGTCGTGAAGGCGGAGTTGAGCATGGCGCCGCTGACGCCACCCTTGGGATCGTGCCAGGGAGCGTCCGTGATGAGCACCACCACCGGGACGGCGCCGCTGCGGAAGTCGACGGCGCCGGTGGTACCGGGTGGCGGTACGTGGGCAGGGACGCCGCTCACTGCGCCGCCGGTCAGCACGTGCCACATTGCGGGCACCTGACCTTCCGGCGTATCGCCACCGCCACTCGCCGACAATGTCGCAACTGCGGCTTGGGCCAGCGATAGCGTGGTGGTCGTGGTCTGGCGCACGGAGACGAGCTGGCCAGCGCCGTCCTCCTCGTCCTTGTGGCTCACGATCGACATTCCGACGGACGGGATGGCCGCTTGGAGTTGCGCCAGTAGGGTGCCGGAGAGTGCGGTCTTCAGTCCGTTGATCGGGCCGCTCATGGAGCCGGTCGTGTCCATGACGAAGGACACGTCGACGTTCTGGATGTTGGTCTTGAACTTGAGCACGTCGTTGTTGGGCGTGGGCGCCTCGTTGAACGGCTCGAGGAAGAAGAAGTCGCGCTGGTCGCTGCTGCGCTTGAGCGCGACGAGCGTGATCGCCGCGCCTGCGGAGCCGCCATCGGCCGCCACCGTCACGCGGCTCGTCACGCCTGGGGGCGTCGGAGGGAGCTTGTCGACGGACTCGAAGTTGTTTTGGTTGAAGCCGCCGATCTCCGGCTTCTCCAACGTGAACACCGCTCCCGCGGTGACGTCCTTGTCGCCGCTCGGCGTCTTGCGAATCACCTTGAACGCCTGGGTCGCACGGGTCGCGGGGGTGGTCGCGGTGTCGATGAAGAGCACGGCGTTGCGGGGCTCGACGACGAGCGTCTCTTCGTTGCCGCCGCCGCCGAAGCCGCTGCTCCCGCTACTCCCGCTACTTCCACTGCTGCTCCCATTGGGGTCGGGGAACGGCGCCGAGTCTCCGCTGCCGCTGCATGCCATCGCCAGCATCAGGGCCGTGCACAGAAACGCCCCATGAGAAATTCGAAGCTTCATGATCCGCGACCTCCACGTTTCGTGAAGGTTGACAGAACCGGGGCACGATGCCCACTTTCCTCCGTTTAAGGAATGCATCGAGGTACGCGCGTGTGGGTCGAGCAGCTCCTTGTCGTATGCCGAGCGCAGAAAGCGAAGGGCGCCCTGCGAACCCGCAGAGCGCCCATGCGCGCGACCGCGAGATCGTCGCTACTTGATGCCGGTGACCTTGGGCGGAACGAGGAAGAGCACGTTGCGCTTGTCGAGGTTGATGTTGCCCGGCACGCCCAGGACGTCGATGAACGCGTTGAAGTACTGCGCGGCCGGCTGCGGCTCGACGGTGGTGTTCGTCTGCGGGATGACCTCGAAGCACACCGGCGTGCCCACGGTCACGGTGATGAACGTGTCCTTGATGCCGTCGCCGTCGGTGTCCTTGGCGGCATGGGCCGGGCACCCCTGGGAGGCGTCGCCCTCGTCCTTCGCGCGCAGGGCCTTCATGAACTTGGTGGCGTCCACGCCGCCCGGGTTCGCCGGATCGTTGCGCGGCTTCGCCGTCACGTCGTAAGTGGAGCCGACGGCGATGGCCTTGATGGCGTCGACGATGCCCTTGCCCAGGTTGGGCGACGACTTCTGGTACTGGAAGTTCAAGCGACAGGTGCCGCCGGGCCCGGTGGGGGCGCGGGCCGCGCCGCCGACGCCGGTGCAGCACATGCCGGCCGCACAACCCACGAAGGCCGCCGGCGGGAGGCTCGACTTGGTGGCGTCGGAGAGCGCGTTCGCTTGCGTCTCGTCGCCCGAAGCGAGGCTCACGAAGCGCGCGTTCTTCGCGGTGAACGCCGCGTTCAGCTGCGCTCCGGTCACGCCGCCCACGGGATCGTGCCAGGTCGCGTCGGTGGTGAGCACCACCACCGGAACCGCGCCCGCGCGGAAGTCCACGCCCCCGGTGGTACCGGCAGCCGGCGTGTGCGCCGGAACCACGCCCACCGCGTTGCCGGTGAGCACGTGGAACATGCCGGCGATCTGCCCTTCCGGAAAGTCGCCGCCGTCGCCGAGCTGCAGCTGACCTGCTGCCGTCTGGGCCGCCGTGAGGCTGGTGGTGATGACCTGGAACACGCGCACCAGACGGGCTCCGTCGGTGTCGTCCTCGTGGCTTGCGATGGCCATGCCGACCGACGGGATGGCCGCCTGCAGCTGCGTCAGCAGGGTGCCAGCGAGCGCGCTGCGGATGCCGGCGATCTCGGGGCTCATGGACCCCGTGGTGTCGGTGAGGAACGCGACGTCCACGGCCTGGATGTTGGTCTTGAACTTGAGGACGTCGTTGGCCGGCGTGGGCGCCTCGTTGAAGGGCTCGAGGAAGAAGAAGTCGCGCTGATCGCTGCTCCGCTTGAGCGCGACGAGCGTGATGGCCGCGCCCGCGGAGCCTCCATCGGCGGTCACGGTGACCTTGCTGGTCACGCCCGGCGGCGTGGGAGGGAGCTTGTCGACGGATTCGAAGTTGTTGGTATTGAAGCCGCCGATCTCCGGCTTCTCCAGGGTGAACACCGCCCCCGCAGTGACGTCCTTGTCGCCGGTCGGCGTCTTGCGAATGACCTTGTAGGCCTGGGTCGCGCGCGTCGCGGGATTGGTCGCGGTGTCGATGAAGAGCACCGCGTTGCGGGGCTCGACGATGAGCGTCTCCTCGTTGCCGTTGCCGCCGAAGCCGCTGCTTCCACTGGCGCCGCTGCTCGAACCGAACCCGTTGGGATCGGGAAATGGCGCAACGTCGCCGCCGCCGCTGCAGGCCATTGCCAGCGCGAGCGCCGAGCACAGAAAGGCGCCGTGAGTGATGCGAAGCTTCATGGTCCGTCCTCCAACGATTTCGTGAAGGCTGACAGATGTGCGGCCTCCTGCCCACCTTCCATCTGCCGACGGCCCTCTCCGAGTGCGCCCGTGTGGGATCATATCGCCGTCGCGCGTATACGTCGCACCCGCGAAGGGCTCAGGGCTTCGACTTGAAGGTCAGGCAAAGGCTGTCGGTCGCGTGCCGCACCGCGAGCACCGGCGCGATGGGAGCGCGCGGTTCCTTGCTCTCCATCCGCACCGGCGTTGCTCCCAGCTTCCACACCGTGAGCGGATAGCCCTCGGCGTCGGGCCCACAGAGCTGCGCCGTCGCCGCCTCGAGCGAGCTCTTCTTGGGGTCGATCTCGATGCGTCCGATGGGCATGGGCTCTTTCGTGGGCGCGCCCAGCCGCACGATGACCGAGCGGTTTCCCGCGTGGTCCAGCACCGGCATGGCCAGGAGCGACCGGACCCGCAACATGGCCATGTTGCCCGGCGCGAGCGCCTTGACGAAGGTGGCCTCACGCAGGTGCACGACGAAGCCGGCCATGGAGGCAGAGCCCACGAGCGCATTGGCGCTCACCGGGGCGTGCGGCACGAAGTCCACCGTGAGGCGATCGCCAGCGCCGCTCGGGTCGGCGCCGAGCTCTCCGTCTTCCACCGGGAGCAGGTGCGCATCCACCGCCTGCGGAACCCCGGGCGCACCGAAGGCCACGTAGAGCTCCAGGTCGCCGTTCTTGTAGTCGCCGCGTGGGAGTGCGATGTCTTCGGTCACGACGATCTGGTCTCCCCGCAGCTCGAGGGCGACGCGTCCCACGCTCGGGAGCATGGCCAGCGGCTTCGCGGGCTTCGGGGGCGGAGCCTTGGGCGCAGCGGGATGCTTCGGAGGCGGAGCCTTGGGCGGGTGCGGGGCGAAGAGCCCGACCGCGAGCAGCATCATGCGCGCCACCGCAGCGTTCAAGCGAGGCGCTCCTCGAAGGTCCGCACCCAACCGGTCCAGCCTTCTGGGGCCTCCGATTGCACGACCAGGGGCTCGCACACGAGAAAGTACTCGGCCGCGCGAGGGTTCCGGAACCAGTCTTCGTCGAAGGTGCCGACGATCTTCTCGCGCTCGCCATGGGCGCGCAGGAACGCGACCCAGCGGGCCCGGGCTGCATCGTCGTGGACCGGCCAGTTGCCGCCGAGCCCCTGCGGAAGGCGCGCGCCGAACACGCGCGGTTCGAGCTCGCTGCGTGCGCCTGCATGGGCGCCGAGCACGGTGAATGCGGCGACCCGCGCCGCGAAGAACGCCTGCTGCGCGATCTCGCGCACGTGGGCCTGCCCCTTCTCGCGCATCGACCCCAGCACCGTTCGATGAAACAGCCGCTCCAGCGGGAGGCTCGCCAGGACCACGCCCCAGGTGCAAGGCGCGATGCCGAGCGGGTCGGCACGCTCCACCATCGCCAGATCACGCTCCGGAACCGACTCGCCGAGGGTGACCCCGAAGCGGTACAAAAAGCGCACGAAGCTCGACGACCCGGCACGAAGCGGCGGCCTTCCCAGCAGGCGTCGCGCGGCGGCCTCGCCGGTCTTGGGGTCTATGCGCGCGGTGGCCAGGTGCGGAAACGTCTCGTGGAGCCAGCGCGGTTGGAGGTGTGCAGGCCAGCCGTGGTCGGCGCTCTTGCCAATCGATTGTAGAATGCACGCAAGTGGCCACGACGACACTTCCCGGCGCTTGCCCAGCTCCTGCAGCTGCGCTTCCGCCAGGGCCTCCGTGTCCTTCAAGAACTGCGTGGCGGTGGCCTCGATGGCCGCGCGGGGCAGCGGGAGGGCCAGCTCGTCGTGCGCGCCCTGACCGAGCCGCTTGGCGATCTCCAGGCGCCGTTCGGCGCGCTCGCGCAGCATCGGTGCTACCCGACCCTGGGCCCGGGCGAAGGCGTCGAAATAAGCTTCCGCATGGGCGCCGCCTCGGCTCTCCAGGAGCCCCTGGCGGATGTCCCGCAGGCTCGCCTGCAGCGGTGCGTCGAGGTCGACGCGGGTCTCCGCGGCGCGCATCTCGGTGGCGATCTCCGCGTCGAGCTCCTGAAGCAGGCGCGCTTGCAGCAGCTGCGCAACGTGCGCCCGGGCGCCGCGGCCGAACGCGGTGCTCTCCAGGCTCTTCAGGCTCTCGAATGTGGTCTTGGTGGCCACCCGGCGAATCCCCTGGAAGGGCTCGAACAGCGGCTGACCCAGGCGCCGCGCGATCTCGAGATCGGCGACGCGACCGCGCGCCACGCGAATCTCCTTGGCCAGATCGGTGAGATCGAAGTCGATCATCTCAGCCGTGCACGGTGGGCGAGGGGAGCGCGCGATCGCGGATGATCTGCGCCTCCAGGGTGGCCAGCGTGTCGAGCCGCCCGTCTACCAGGTTCGCGTCTTCGCGCGCCGCGAGCTTGGCCAGGTCGACGTAGGTGCGGAAGTGCTTGGCCTCGCAAGCGAACAGCTCTTCGTAGAAGGGCACCAGCTCCGGCGCCACCTTGGGGAGCTCCGGGAGCAGCAGCTTGAAGCGCTCGCACGATCGGGCCTCGATGAGCGCGCCCACCAGCAAGCGGTCCACGAGCACCAGGCGCGTGCGATGCCGGGACGGAAGCGATGCCGCGGCGTTGCGCAGGAGCGCTGCGTAGGTGTCGACCGGCGGCGTACCCAGCGTCAGGCCTCGCGCTTCGAGCACGGTGACGACGCGCCGGAAGTGATCGAGCTCTTCGGCGGCGAGCTCCGAGAGCGCGCGCACCAGGTCCATCTCGTCGGGGTGCCGCGCCACCAGCGAGAGCGCGTTGGAGGCCGCCTTCATCTCGCAGTGCGCGTGGTCGATGAGCACACGGTCGAGCTCCTGGGCGGCGAGCCCAGCCCAGGTCCCAGCGGTCTCGGCCTTCAAGCACAGCATGATACGCCTGCCTTGTAGCACGAGTCCCGCGCGGTCATCCGAGCGCGCGCTTCTTGGCGCCGATGCGCCCGCCCCACCATGCAAACCCTGCGGCGATGGGCAGCACGCAGAGCAGCGCCGGTGAGAGTCCGGAGCCGCGCGCCGCCAGCACCACCGCGATGAGGCCTGCCGCGAACCCGGCGATGGCACCCTCGCGCCCACCGAGCTGCGGACCATAGCGGCCCACCAGGTAACCTCCGGCCATGGCGCCGATGCCCAGCGCGCACACGTGGGGGACGATCATCATCGCCAGCAACCTCAGCCACTCGCCGCGCGGCAAGCTCGCGAGTCGCTGGGCCGTGGCGTCGGGGCTCTCGCCGCCGTACCCGCGCATGGCGCCCGCGGTGAGCCACTGCGCCAGGAAAGCCAGCGGAAGCCACGCGACGAAGATGGCGACGGTGCCGAAACCGACCCAGTGCCAGGGAGGTCGCGCCGGCTCGTCGTCGCCTTCGGGCGACCGCACCACTGGCAATTTCCGCTTCGAATCCGCCACGGCCCAAGGCTAGCACACCCTCCGCTGGGGCCTCGAATGCCGCCTCGACCCTTGCGCGAGGACCGAACCGCCGAGTACAGATCGCCCCAATGACGGCCGCGGCGGAGAGGACCTCGAAGAAGCATGCGAGCGTGGCCCGCGCCACCATCGACCCGGCGAACAGCACCTCCTCGTTCGGGTTCCGCGTGCGCTTCTGCGAGACCGACCTGATGGGCATCGTCCACCACGGAAACTACTTTCAGTACTTCGAGATGGGCCGCGTGGAGTGGCTCCGCAGGCGCGGCGTCACCTACGCCCTCTGGGCCAGCGAGGGCACGCACCTGCCGGTGGTCGACGCGCAGGCTCGGTACCGAAAGCCCTGCCGCTTCGACGATTGCCTCGTCCTCGACACCACCCTCGGTGAGCTCCGTAGCCATTCGCTACGCTTCGACTACCGGCTCACGCGCCCGGCCGACGGCGCGCTGATCGCCGAGGGCAGCACCCGTTTGGCGTGCATCGACGGCGCGCATCGGCTGGTGGCTTTCACCGATTCCATGGTGGAGACGCTGCTATCTGCCGAGCTGCCCCAAGAAAAATCGACGGAAGCCGACGCAAACGCGTAAATTGGAAAAACTTTTCCCGTGAAACGAGCCCTCGTCTGCGCCTTACTCCTCCTCTCCGCCTGCGGCGGCAAGGGACAAGCTCGGCTGGAGGGCAACTGGAAAGGCACCAAGACCGAGGGCGTTCCGAAGGAAGCTCAGCTGGCCGCCGACGACTTCGCGCGCAACACGTCGCTGGAGTTCAAGGGCGATCTGCTCACGATCCACTCGCCGAGAGCGGTGCAGAGCGGCAAGTACAAGATCAAGAAGGAGGACAAGACCTCCCTCGTGGTCGTCACCGACAAGGACGGCGACGCCGATCCGCAAACCCTCACCTTCGTCGACCCCAAGACCCTCAAGTGGGCGGTGTTCGAAGGTAAAGTCATCGTTTTCACGAAGCAGTAGAACGGCGCATCGCGTTTGCGACAAGGGCGCTCGACCTGGCTCCTACCGTCGGAGACACAAACATGATTCGCGAAACCGTGGCGCAGTACCTGGAGGGCGTGGGTTACCGGCGCCTGGCAGCCGACGAACTGACGGGGGTGGCACCGCACGTGTCGCTGGTGCTGGAGCGCCACGACCTTCCGGGAGGGCCGGCCGACGTGCTCGTGGTGGTGGACCGCACCGACCCCGACGCGCTCGCCGACGCCATCGACGGGCCGCACCGGAGCGCCCGAGGGCTGCCGGCGTTCTCGCTCTCGCTAGCCGATCTCCAGCGATTCGCCGAGCAGCTGAAGCTCCGGCGTACGTTCACCAATCCGCTGCGTCGGGTCACGGTGCTCGAGCTCGGCGACGGTCCCATCTCCGCTGCCGACGAGGCGCGCCTCGCTGCATACCGCACGCCCGCCACCGGGACCACGTACGTGGGGGCGCTCTACGTGGACGCCGTCGCGCGCACCGTGTGGTCGAACGACGAAGCCCACAGCTCCGGCCTCCCGCACTGCGAAGACCCAGCGCGCATCGTCGCCCAGGCTGCGGGCGGCAGCGTCATCGAGCGGCCGTTCGTGATCGCGCCGGCGCTCTTCGGTCCCAAGGCCATCGCCTTCACGTCGTTCTGGGGCTCGCCCTTCGCGGGCGCGTTGCTCCTGGCGTGGAACCTCCACAAGACCCGGCGCACCAAGGTCGGCCTGGCCATCGTGGCGGCCACGGCGGTCGTCCTGGCGGTGGTCATCGCGCTCCCGACCGGTCAGCACGCCGGGCTCGCGGTGGGCATGGTGGTGAACTTCGGGTTCATGTTCCTGTTCTCCACCATCACCGGGAAGCTCTTCGGCGATCCGTTGCGCAAGCCCTCGGTGGGGTATCCGATCCTGGTGACGGTGATCTCGTGGGTGCTGCTCTTCGGGGGCTCCATCGGGGGCGCCATGATGTGGGAGGCGGCCACCGTCACCACCGTGCAAACGGCGAGCGGCGCTGCGGTCCTGGTGGAACGCGGAGCCAGCACCGAAGAGGCGAAGGCCCTCGGCGTCGCCCTCGAGACGCACAAGGTGCTCGGCCCCGGGGCTGACGTGCGCTTCGCCAAGACCAGCGAGGGTCGCGTCATCAGCGTCACCCTTGCCCACGAAGACGCGTACAAGAAGCCGGAAGTCCGCAGCCAATACCAGTCGCTCGCGAGCACGCTCTCGAGCGAGCTCTTCCACGGCGAGCCGCTCGAGATCGTGTTTCTCGATAAGCTGGGTGAGCGCGCCGACTCCGTTTACTCGAACGGAAAGCCCTGACCGCGGCGGCGGTGCGCATCCGGTCTTCCGCTCCGCCCGCGCCCAGGTATGCTCGGGGCTGATTCTTCGACCCACGGAGCTCACATGACGCGGATGCGTACTCTCTTGGCGGGGGCCTCGGTGATCGCCTCGCTGGCCATCGCCACCAGCGCCCAGGCCTTCTGCGGCTTCTACGTCGGCGGCGCCGACACCAAGCTGTACAACAACGCGACCCAGGTGGTGCTCATGCGCGAGGGCACGCGCACCGTGCTGTCGATGCAGAACAACTACGAGGGCCCGCCCGCCAACTTCGCGATGGTGGTGCCGGTCCCGGTGATTCTCCAGAAGGAGAACGTGAAGACGCTCCCCAAGGAGATCTTCGCCAAGATCGACCAGCTCGATGCGCCGAGGCTCGTGGAGTACTGGGAGCAGGACCCCTGTTACCAGCCCCGCTACGACGAGGAGGACCGCATGTCGGCCCCGCGCAAGAAGTCCGCCGCGCCCAGCGCTGCCGGCGCCGCCGAGGCGAAGGATCTCGGCGTGCAGGTGGAGGCGCAGTTCAGCGTGGGCGAGTACGACATCGTCATCCTCAGCGCGAAGGACGCCAGCGGTCTCGACACCTGGCTGCGCCAGGAGAAGTACGCCATCCCCGAGGGCGCCCACGCATTCTTCCGGCCGTACGTGCAGAACGGCAGCAAGTTCTTCGTGGCGAAGATCGACGCCAGCAAGGTCATGTTCCAGAACGGCATGGCGCAGCTCTCGCCGCTGCGCTTTCACTACGACTCGGAGAGCTTCTCGCTTCCGGTGCGGCTCGGGCTCATGAACGCCAAGGGGCCCCAAGACCTCATCGTGCACGTACTGGCCCGCGGCCAGCGCTACGAGGTCACCAACTATCCGAACGTCGCGGTGCCCACCAACTTCGACGTGAACGACAACGTCCGTGGCAACTTCGGCAGCTTCTACGCGGCGCTCTTCGACGAGACGCTGAAGCGACATCCGAAGTCGGTGGTCACCGAGTACTCCTGGGACGCTTCCACGTGCGACCCTTGCCCCGGGCCCGCCATGTACCCGCAAGACATGATGACCCTGGGCGCCGACGCGCTGGCGGGAGCCCCGCAGACGCCGCAAGCCACGGTGTTGGGGCCCGGCGGGCCGATGCCCATGCCGCGGCGCGGTCGCGGATCCATGAGCATGGGCTTCACGCTCACGCGATTGCATGCACGATACACGAAAGACGACCTGGGCGACGACCTGCACTTTCGCGCGGCGGCGCCCATCGTCGGCGGCCGTGAGCACATCCAGGCCGACGGCAAGCCGGAGCAGGGCGCGCATCCGGACTCCCTGAACAACTTCCAGGGGCGCTACGTGATCCGTCACCCGTGGACCGGGCCGGTGGCGTGCCAGAATCCCCGGCGCGGCATCTGGGGCGGCCCGCCGGCCAACTACAACGCCGACGCGCGACCGAAGCCGGCGCTCAACCTGGCCTTCGCCAAGCGAGGCCTGCCGCTCACCAACTTCGTCGCGGCGCCGGTCCCCAGCGCGAACTTCCTGTCCATCGCCGAGCCCACGCCGGGCGGAACCATGGTTTCACCCGAGACCGACGCGGGCGCGGCGCAAGAAGACGCATCGACCTCCGGCGGTCCGCCCGCGCAACCGGGAGGCTCGCGCGGCTGTGGCGGCTGCAACACCGGCGGTCCGGGCGAAGGCGCGCTTGCCGCCGGGCTGGGCCTCGCGGTGGTCGCCGTGCTGCGCGCCCGCAAGCGACGCTGAAGGTTTCCCCGCTGCGCCGGCAACGCAGCGGGGCGCGACGTCCTACTTGCCCCAGAGCTCGATTTGCGCGCGTCCGCCGCCCGGGAGGTTGCCGTACTTGAAGGCCACCTTGGTGATAACGCGCTTGTCGCCCGGGAGATCGATGACCCGGCTCGCGCTTTCCTTGCCGAACACCAGTCGGGTGGGCGGCGAGAACTTCGAGCCATCGCCGAAGAACACCTCGACGTCGAACATCTCGAGCGCCGAGTGCTCGACCACCAGCATGATGCGAGAGAAGCGACCGTCGGCCTTGCCCACCGCGATCACGTCACGGTCCACCTTGCCGTCGACCATGCGTTCACCCAGCTTGTCCCAGCCGGTGCGGTCTTCGACGCGCTTGTCCTTGGCGTCGTCGCGTCGCTCCTCGCGTCGTTCGTTGCCTTGCGGGCCGCCGGGCCCAGGTCCGTGATCGTGATCGCCTCCGTGGCCCGGGTTCGCTCCGGGACCGGGGCCGGCGGGCGGCGGCTCGCCACCAGCATGCGCGTGACGTCCTCCGTTGCCACCGCCGCCGCACGCCACGGCCAGCATCGTCATCGCCACCAGTGCCATCGAACCGACTCGTCTCATAGGAACCTCCAAAAGAACCCGGGAGCGTACCCAGGTCGCATCTCGGAATGCGAGGGGTATGCCGTACGACATGCGCGGATTCGCCGCGCATACCCACGTAACGGTGGAGCTTGCCGCCACCCATGATCGCGCGCGACATGGCATGAGCTGAGCGATCACCCCGCGATTTGCCGGACCTTTGCCGGCGTACCGCGCGGGCGCGGAAGCTCGACCGTAGCCAGGCTACTTTCGCGCCAGGTCCCGAGCGATGCGCAGCACGAGCGTTCGCTCGGCCCGACGCACCCGCACGATGACGTCGTCGCCCATGGGCCCGCTCAGGCGCATGCGGGCCTCGGCAATGGTGCGCACTGCTTTCCCGTCCACGTCCACCAGGGTGTCGTCGGGCCGAAGGCCGCCGCGATCCGCGCCGCTGCCCTCGGTCACCGCTGCCACCACCACCTCGCGCGGCTCACCGGTCTCGCCCAGGGTGACGGCCACGGTGGCCGCGGCATTGGAGGACTCGGCCTTCTCCGCCTGCTTCCGGAGCACGATGCGAACGTCGCGCTGGGTACGGCCTCGCTCCACGCGCAACGGCTCGCTCCGCGCGCGACCGAAGTCCGGCGCATAGGCGTCCAAGGTGAGCGGTCCCTCCGCCAGCTCGCCCAGCCGAAAGCGCCCCCGGGCGTCGGCGATGGCAACACCCAGCGCCGGCGAACCCGGTGTAAGGTACACGGGAGCGGCGTCCTTGGATACACGCGCGCCGGGCACCGGATCGTTGCGATCGTCCACCACCACGCCCTCGACCACGCCCTCCTCGGAGAGCTCGATGCGCGGGGCTTCGAAGGGGCGCCGTCCGCGCGACTCCGGCACGTTCACCGTACGCACGCCCGGAGCGAAGCCGCTCTTGCGCACGCGCACGGTAGCGGAGCCGGCGCCGAGGCCGCCGATCTCCCAGCTGCCGTCGGGCGCGCTCACGGCCCGCTGCGAACCGCCGTCACCGAAGAGCGTGATCTCGGCGCCCTCCACCGGATCGCCGCGTCGCGAGCGGATCTCCCCGTGGACGGATTCGGCGGGCGCGAGCGCCACCCGCAGTGCGGTCATCTCCGCCGTGACCGTGGCGGTCTTGGGCGCGAAGCCGGGCGCGCGGAGCTCGACCCGCAGCGGCAGGCCGCGAAGGCTGGCCAGCGTGGCCTCTCCGCGCTTGTCGGTGAATGCCGTGGCGCGTCGGGGCTCGGCCGGGTCCAGCGACGCCGCGGACACCTGGACGTTGTCGAGCGCGTAGCCGCGATCGTCGTCCACCCGCACCGCGACGTTGCCCCTCGGAGCCGGCACGATGAGGGTGATCTCGCGCTTCTTGTCCTCGGGAACGGTGGCCGTCGCGCGCGCGACGACGCTCGTCGGATCGTCGTCGCGGGTCACCGAGACGGAGACCTCCACCGGTACCGCAGCGAACGCGAAGCTCCCATCGGATGCGGTTCGCACGCTGCGCTCCATGTTGCCCTGGCGCGCCGCGAGGGTGACGCGCGCGCCCTCGACGCCGCGCCCGCTCTCGTCGACGACCTTGCCCTCCAGGGTTCCGCCCTTGCCCATCACGATGTCGACGTGCGCGATCCCACGGGCGGTGAGGGTCACGGTGTCACTGAAGGCTTCCACGAACTCCGGATGGCGCGCCAACACGCGAACGCGACCGGGCGTCGCGGCTTCGATGCGGAACGTGCCGTCGGCCCGGGTGACCCAGGGCTCCGGGCGTTTGCTTCCCATCATCGGCGTGTTCGGGAGTAGCGATGCGCCCAGCGCCCCGGGAATCGGGGGCACCGGGCCCGGCATCACGCCCAGCTCGCCAGCGGGAATGAGCGCGGGGGTGGGCGCCGCCATGGTTGCCAGGTGTGCGCTGCGAAAGGCGCGCGACCCCGGATCGTCCTCGAACGGCTGGCCCTGAAAATCCGTTCCCAATACACGTAATTGCGCCGACCCTACGGGAAAACCGCGGGCATCGACCACGCGACCCTCGATGGTTCCGGCGCGCTCCATGGGGATGCGCATCTCCGCCGGCACCGGGTCCGGAAGCGACAAGGGGCCCGCGGGCACGAAGTCGTCGGCGTTGGCGGTGATGCTGGCGGCGCCGGGCAAGATGGGCCCGATGCGCACGCGGCCGTCCTTCCCGGTGCGCCCTTCCAGGGGAAAGGCCGAGAGACCATTCTCCACCAGCGTCACGTCGGCGCGCTCCACACCGCGATCCGGCTCCTCGCCGGCTTCCACCACCCGCGCGGTCAGGTAGATGCCCGCCTGGAGCGTCAGCTTGATGGTCTGCTCCTCGCCGCGCCCCAGCAGGATCCCCATCTCGGTGGGCGCCACCAGCGAGCCCTTGGTGGCGTGCATCGAATAGCTGCCGGAGCCGAGCGAGCCGATGCGCACCCTTCCGTCGGCGCCGGTGCGCGTCGCCCGTGGGGGCCACAGCACGGTCGAAGTGATCTGCACGTCGGCGTCGGGGGCGGGCTTTCCCGCCGGGTCGACCACCAGCACCGAGAGCGCGGCCAGGTGGGTCATGACCAGAGCCACGCGACTGCCGGCGCGGACGTTCTGCTGGACCATGTCGTCGAAGCCCCGGGCGCGCCCGAGGACGGAGAACCGTTCCCCGGAGAGGCCGCCGATGTGGACCTCGCCTTTCGCGTCGGTGTGCCCGCCCACCGGAATGGGGTCGCCGCCGCTGACCTCCACCTCGGCGTCCACTGGACGCCCCTTCTCGTCCATCACCACCACGTCGACGCTGGCTTCGGTCCCCAGCTCGAGCGTGGCATCGCGCGGACCCGTTGCCAGGATGAGCCACTGCGACGCGCGGGAGTGCCCGGCCCGGTCCGCGATGAGCCAGGTCTCACCGCTCGGCAGATTGCCCAGCGTCGCGTCACCCGCAGCGTCGGTCTTGGCCGTGCCCGCCACCGTGACGCCGCGGCTGTCACCGTGGAACGCCCGGACCCGTGCGCCCTCGGTGGGTTTGCCCTCGGCCGTCACGTGCACGCGCAGCACGGCGTCGCCGCTCTTCGCATCGACGAGCGGCGCGGAAGGGGACGCGACCGGAATGGATCGCAAGCGGGAGCCGGGCAGCGATGCCACTGCCAGGGCGAACAGTATCGCCGCCACCACGTTGAGAACCCGGCTGCTCCGCACCCTACTTACCTACTCTTACAGACCGCCACGGCAAAAGAACTTAGGCGTAGCAGCTCGCCGGCGCGTGCTACCTTTTGAACCAGTGGGTCGGCGCATTGCTTCCGTGGCTTGTGGGCTTTTCGTGGCAGCGCTGGTGGGCGGTGTCGCAGCGACCGGCTGTAGCGGGGGTCGCGCGCCGCTGGTCAACAACAACACCGTGCCGCCCGACACCTCGCTCGACCAAGACGGCGGTAGTAGCGATGCGGAGGCCGGCCCGCCCCGCTGCAGCGTCCCCACGCCCGAAGTTTGCGACTGCGCAGAGCTCCCTCTCGCGGGCGACCCGCCCAACGTGTACTTCGTGCTCGACCACTCCGGCAGCATGCTCTCGAACGATCTCTGGACCACCGTCAGCACGGTGGTGCTCGAGTCGGTGCGCAAGATCGGCAACCGCGCCAACTTCGGCGCCACCATGTTCCCGGCGCCCGCTTCGCTCGACGCCTGCGCCACCGGCAAAGAGATCCTCTCCACGCGGCGCGGCGACTCGCCCGGCACCCGCGGCCCGGTGTGGCAGCAGCTCCACGACGCGACCATCGGCGTACGGCCCAACGGCGGCACGCCCACCGCTGCCACCCTCGACAAGATTCGCAACACGCTCACCGCGCTCCCGGGCAAGACGTTCGTGGTGCTCGCCACCGACGGCGGCCCGAACTGCAACGCGACCACCGCGTGCACCACCGACAATTGCATCTTCAACATCGAGAGCGTCGACGTTTGCACGCCCACCGGCCCCAACTGCTGCGATACCCCCGAGAATCGCAAGGGCGGTTGCCTCGACGTGAAGGCCTCGCAGGACGCGGTCAAGCTCCTCGGCGACAACGGCATCGCCACCTACGTCATCGGCGTGCCAGGCAGCGGACCCTACGGCGCGTTCCTCGAGTCGCTGGCCACCCTCGGCGGCACCGCGCGCCCCAGCTCACCCAAGTACTATCGCGTCGACACCGCCGACGCCGCGGCCTTCAGCAAGACGCTCTCGCAGGTGGTAGCGAAAATCGTCGCTACGTGCGTCATCACGCTCGGTAAGCCGCCTTCGGATCCCGACAAGGTCAACGTCTACCTCGACGAGCAGGTGGTACCCCAGGAGCCCGACAACGGGTGGACTCTGGAAGACGCGACCGTGACCCTCAAGGGTGCGACCTGCGAGAAGGTGCTGGCGGGCGAGGCACTCGACGTGCGGGTGGTCGCGGGCTGCCGCACGTTCAAGACGAAGTAGCCGCGCCGCCCACTCAGTGGAGAGTGTGCCAGTCGCCTTCGTGCTCGACCTTGGGGATGCCGTACACCGGTGGCGCTCGGAAGTCTTCTTCCGCTGCCGCCGCCGCTTTGGCTTCGCGCGCCGCTGCAAGCTGCTCCTCTTGCTCCCACTCGGCGACGATGGCCTTGTGCTT
>JABFRG010000568.1 GCA_013141295.1 Polyangiaceae bacterium | reverse complement strand
GCGTGGGCTCGGCGCGGGGAGTGAGGCGGGCGAAGTGCAAGACGGTGGTCTCGAAGCTCCCGTTCGACTGCTTGTAGATCTCGGTCTTGTCCATGGTGTCGCCATGCCACTCGAACACCAGGCGATCCAGCACGGCCTGCTCCTTCTGGAAGTTCGTCACCTCCACGAGGCGGAAGGCGACCCTATGCTCGGTCACCTCGGTGGCCGTGAGCCGGGCCTGGTTGCCCTGGGCGCAGTAGTGCATGAGCATGAGCGTGTCGTGGTCCGGGTACACCACCGTGATCGTCTCGTTCTTCGAGCCGACGCCGAACGACTCCGCCAGTGCCGTGTCGGAAGACAGGCTGCGGTAGGCCACCGCGAGCGGCGGGCGTCCATCTTCGACGCGCGTCCAGCTGCCGCGGATCCCCTGGGTGAGCCGCGCCAGGGCGTTCTTCGCGCCGGTGCCGTTGCCCACCGGTGCCTTCGGCGGCGGGGTCTCGCATGCAAGCAGCGTGGCCGTCGCTATGGTCGCTATCAACCAGCTCCGCGCGCGCATCACTTGGCCCTCCGGGCCTTGGGCTTGGCCTTGGCCGGCGTTCGGTAGTCGTCGAGGATCTTCGCCAGCGTGGCGTCGCTGCGCATGAGCTCGCCCAGCCGCAGCATCTCGGCCATGTGCGGCGCGGTGCCGGCGAGCCGACGCAGCATCATGCGGAGATAGTCCGAGGCGTTGAGGCCCTCGCGCTCCGCCAGCATGTGGAGGAGCGAGAGCTCGTCGTCGGAGAGCATGAGATGGAAGCTGTTCTTCCGGGCGATGGGCATGGCCATAGTATGGCTACGTCATGGCTATCGAGCAACCACCAAGTGGTCGCCGGCCCCACGCCACCCCACGCATCCGAGGGAGCTACGTCATGTCCCTACGAGAACCGGGTGCCGCGCGGTACGATGAACGATCATGCAGACCCGGGAAGTGTTCACCCGTTCGCGCCTCTCCATTGGGTTGATCACGATGGCCTGGGCCGCCGGATGCGGCATCCAGATCAACGGCACGCCGGCGTCTGCGGTCGCCGACGCCGGCACCGACGCTCCCGCGAACGTCGGCCTCCCGGACGCGCAGGTGAGCGACGGGGCCACCGAGGACGCACCCGCGTCCACGCCGGAGCTCGATGCCACGGTGGCGCCGCTCGCTTCGTGCAAGGCCATCAAGGCCGCCGACCCCGCGGCCAAAGACGGCCTCTACCGCATCGATCCAGATGGCTCGGGGATCGGCGCCCCGTTCACCGTTCGCTGCGAGATGACCACCGCGGGCGGCGGATGGACGCTGGTGGGCCGCGAGCTGCCGGGCAGCGGGAGCGCCACCAAGGCCGGGCCGCTGCAATTTCTCGACGTCGACACCAAGAACCCCGACGCCCTGGCCGGCGGCACCGAGAGCGGCATCCTGGGCGCGCGCATGAATGGACTCTACACGGATGTATGGCTCGCCTGGGACACCACGAAGTTCATCCGCTTCACCCGTGATCCGGGCTTCGACATCTTTGGCGGCAAGGTCGACACGAGCTCGCCGGTGACCAACTACACGAGCAGCGAAGCCCTGCTCAACGGGTTCGTGGCGGCCTCCGCCAACAAGGCCGCGTTCTGCCTCGCTGCCAAGAGCCCCGACGTTCGCCCCGGCGACACCAGCTGGGCGGTGAAGCCGGACAACGACGCCAACGACGACTGCGGCTGCAACTCCATGGGCTGGGCCGGCAAGGGAGCGTTCTACGGGGGCGCGTCGACCGGCGACCAGACGGCGTGCAACGCGCAGGGCGGGGCCTGGGCCGGGCCCAAGGACAACGGCGCTGTGAAGGGTGGCATCACCGCCGTCACCGAGCTGCGACTCTGGGTGCGCTGACGACCTTCTTCAGGGCGAGTGTGTCTCGGCGTCGGCGTCGGCTTCCGCCCGCTCGAGCTTGGCCTTCACTTCCTCGACGTGCGCCTTGTCGAGCTTGACCACCATCTCGCCGAGGGCTCGGCGCGCTTCTTTGGTGGTCAGGCGCCCCTTCTCGAAGTCCACGCAGATGATGCACATGCGAGGATCGTAGCACCGCTCAGGCCGCGGCGCCGATGGCCTTCCACAGGGCGGCGGCGAAGGCATCGGGCGCTTCGATGGGGGCGCAGTGGCCCACGCCCTCGAGCTCCACCCGCTCGGCGGCGAGCACCTTGGCCACGCGGACCGGCGTCTCGGCGCCTACCAGCAGATCGCGCGAACCGCAGATGACGGTGGCGGGCACCGGCAGGCCCGAGAGCGCGTCGCCCGGGGCCCACTCGGTGAGCGCCTCCAGGTTGGCCACCGCAGCTTCGAGACGCTGCGCGTGCCCTTCGTCGACCAGGCGATCCCAGAACGGACCGAACGGACCCTGGGGCGCCAGAGGCCGCAGCGCGCGCGCCAGCAGATCACGGTTGGCCTTGAGGGCTTCCTGCTGCGCCGGCACCCGGAACTTGGCGGGCATGCCGTCGATCCACGAGGGCGAAACGGCCGTGAGAGAGAGCACGCGCTCCGGCGCCTCGCGGGCGAACTCCATGGCGATGGCGCTCCCCAGCGAGTGCCCCACCAGGTGGAACTTCTCGAGGCCCAACGCGTCGGCGAAGCGCCCCAGATCCTGGGCGAGCGAGGGAATGCTGTAGCTCGAGTCGGGTCCCACGGTGCCGCCGCGGCCCCGCAGATCGTAGGCGATGGCGCGGGTGCCTGCGGGCGTACGATCGAGCGTCGGCTCCCACCATGCGCAGGTCGACCAGTTGCCGTGGATGAGGATGACGGGGGTTCCCGTTCCTCGTTCCTCGAAGTGGACTTGCAAGTCTCCCGCTTGGGCCATCGGCATCACGATTCTACTCCTGCCGCGTCTCAGCCGTAGCTTCGCCGCAACGCAGGCTTGTCTACCTTACCTGCGGCCGTTCGCGGAAGGGCGTTGAGCACCTGGACGTCCTTGGGGACCTTGTAGCGGGCCAGGTGCTCGCGGCAGAAGGCGAGCAGCGCCTCGGGATCGAGCGACGCGCCGGCCTTGGTGACGACCAGCGCGCGCCCCACTTCGCCCCACTTGGGGTCGGGTACGCCGATGAGCGCGGCCTCGGCCACCGCCGGATGCGTCGCCAGCACGCCCTCGACCTCTGCAGGATACACGTTCTCGCCACCGGAGATGATGAGGTCCTTCACCCGGCCCACGATGGAGTAACAGCCGTCGGCGTCGCGCCGCACCAAGTCGCCGGTCTTGAGCCACCCCTCGGAGGTCACGGCATGCGCGGTCTCCTCGGGCCTGCCCCAGTACCCGGCGAACACGTGCGGTCCGCGGAGCCAGAGCTCTCCGGTCTCCTCGCCTTGGCATTCGTGATCGCCGGCCATGACGCGCGTCTCCACCAGGAAGAGCGGGTAGCCCACGGACCCGGGCTTGGCCTTCACCATCGAGGCCGGAAGCCAGAAGTTGTTGGGGCCGGCTTCGGTGAGACCATAGCCGGTCTTGATGCCCACGCCGCGCGCCCAGAAGGCCTCGAGGATCGGCTCCGGGCAGGGGGCGCCGCCGCTGATCACCAGCTTGAGGCGAGAAAAATCGCTCTTCTCCCACGCCGGATGCTGGAGCAGCGCCAGGAACATGGTGGGGACGCCGAAGAACGCCGTCACGCCCTCGGTGGCCACCAGATCGAACACCTCGCCGACGTCGAAGGCCTCGCACACGATCGACGTGCCGCCCACCAGGACCAGCGGCGTGGTGAGCACGTTGAGGCCGCCCACGTGGAACAGCGGCGCGTTGAGGATGGCGACGTCGCTCTCGGTGAGCCCCCAGCTGGCGACGG
>JABFRG010000358.1 GCA_013141295.1 Polyangiaceae bacterium | reverse complement strand
GATGGTGGCCATCGTCCGCGTCTCTTCTTTGATGCGGACGTGCTCCTTGGCTTCCACCGCCTGGTGGAGGCCGTCGGACCAACGGCGACCGGCGCACACGCGGCCGGTGAACTCGTCGATGATGAGCACCTCGCCGGCCTCGGTCACCAGGTAGTTCACGTCGCGCTTGAAGAGCGAGTGGGCCTTGAGGCACTGGTTGAGGATGTGCAGCGACTCGAGGTTCACCGGGTCATAGAGATTCTTGATCCCCATGAGCTTCTGGGCCTGGTCGATGCCGTCGTCGGTGAGCGAGACCGAGTGCTGCTTCTCGTCGACGACGTAGTGCTCGTCCTTGCGCAGCCGCGGGATGACCTCGTTGATGGTCTTGTACTTGTCGCTGGAGGTCTCGGCCTGGCCGCTGATGATGAGCGGGGTGCGGGCCTCGTCGATGAGGATGGAGTCGGCTTCGTCGACGATGGCGAAGTTGAGCTCGCGCTGCACGTACTCGAGCGCGCTGAACTTCATGTTGTCGCGCAGGTAGTCGAAGCCGAACTCGTTGTTCTGGCCGTAGGTGATGTCCGAAAGGTAGGCGGCCTTCTTCTCGTGCTCGCCCTGGCTGTTCACCACCACGCCGGTGGAGAGGCCGAGGAAGCCGTAGAGGCGGCCCATCTGCTCGGAGTCGCGGCGGGCGAGGTAGTCGTTCACGGTGACGACGTGCACGCCCTTGCCCTCGAGGGCGTTCAAGTAGCAAGCGAGGGTCGCCACCAGGGTCTTGCCTTCGCCGGTGCGCATCTCGGCGATGTTGCCCTTGTGGAGCACCATGCCGCCGATGAGCTGCACGTCGTAGTGGCGCATGCGCAGCGACCGCAGGCTCGCCTCGCGGCACACCGCGAAGGCTTCGACGAGGATGTCGTCGAGGGTGGCGCCGTTGTCGAGCTTCTCGCGGAACTCGCCGGTCTTCGCCTTGAGCGCAGCGTCGTCGAGCTTCTTGATCGACTTCTCGAGCTTGTTGATCTCCTCGACGATGGGTCGCAGCTTTTTGACCTCGCGTTCGTGCGAAGTGCCGAGAAGTTTCTTGAGTGCCCAGGCGAACATCGTGTGTGCGAACCTTTTCTGTGCGGAAGCTCGGAGAACGCGGCCCGGGCCCGCGCCCCCAACAGGGAGGCATGGCCATCGCAGACGCAGACCCTTCGGTCGGGGGGGAGAGACTAGTACTGTGTTCTCGAAATTCGTACCCGTTTGTGGGCGCCCGCCGACGTGGACGGCGGGACGAGAACCGCGGACGCCCCCGGCGTGTTCCCGGATGGGCGTCATCAGATTTCCAGTGACAGCATAAAGGCACCTAATGCCTCGTTTGCGGTACGGCAATTGCGATGCTACGGCATCTTCCCTCGCCTGTTTCATTTTCGTAGGGAATTATCGCACACCGACTCGAGGTCCCCCCGTGAAGACTGCCATCGGCTCCGTCGCTTTCCTCCTCGCCACCGGCCTTGCTGCGTTCACCGCAGCGCAGGGCTGCTCCAGCGACAAGTCCAACAACGGGTTCGGTGAGCAAACCGACGCAGGCAACGCCGACGTCTACATTCCACCGGCGGTGGGCACCGATCAGCCGGACAGCGGCGAGATCGTCGGCGAGGGTTGTGGCGGCGGCGAGGTCCTTCCGCAGAAGGTCCCGGTGTACTTCGAGTTCGTGGTCGATGGCTCCGGCAGCATGTCCGGCGCCAAGTGGGACGGCCAGGTAGCCGCCCTCAAAGCCATCTTCGAGGACCAGAAAAACAAGACCGCAGCGCAGCTCGCCAACGGCGAGATGGTCGACACGGTCATGGGCGTCCTCGTGTTCGAGGACCGCCTCAACAACGTCTACAACAGCGGGCCCTTCCCCAAGCCGGGCGTCGACATCGCGCCGCAGCCCATCGCCAACAACGACGATCTGGCCATGTTCTGGGGCCGCGTGAGCGGAGAGGCCAGCGGCGGCACGCCCACCCTCAACGCCATCACCGGCGGCTACTCGGTCATCGAGAGCTACGTCCCGCAAGCCAACGTCAAGGTCGGCGGCAAGCGCGTGGTCATCCTGCTCTCCGATGGCGAGCCCAACGGCGGCTCCTCGGAAGAGAGCCAGTGCGTCAGCCTGGCCACCACCAAGACCTCCGGCGCGAAGCCCGTGTACACGTACGCCATCGGCGTCGGCAACGGCTCGTCCTACAACCCGGGGTTCATGGCCAAGCTCGCCCAAGGCGGCAAGACGGCCCCCGCCGGTTGCAACCCGGCGCTCACCAGCAACCCCGACTGCTTCTACCAGATCGACCCCGGCTCCAAGACCTCGACCCAGATCACGAACGAGATGGTGGCCGCGCTCAACTCCATCCGCGCGCTGGCTTCGCAGTGCGATCTCAGCCTCACCTTGGTGGACAAGGACGGCAAGCCGGCCGACCCGAAGAAGGTCCAGGTCACGTACATCGACGGCAACGGCAAGGAAGTCGTCATCGACAAGGATCCGGTCAACGGCTGGACCTACGACAACGACGCGGATCCCACCCGCATCATCCTCAACGGGAACGCATGCGTTCAGGCCCGCAGCGACGAAAAGGGCAAGACCAAGGTCAAGATGGGCTGCAAGGTGGGCGGCGGCTGATCGGGCCTCTGGGTTCGCGCAGTTCTTTCGATTGTCACAATCATGCCAGGGTCGGCCCCTGACGCGCAGCCCCGGGAAAAGCCGGGGTACCGTGCGTCCGGGCGGGTGGGTGGATCCTGGTTTGCGCAGTTGCGGTGACACCCCCCGTGTGCAAAAACGTCGTCAGTCGAACACTCGTCTGGAGCTATCCCGTGAAACAAGCTTTTACCTCCGCTGCGTTCCTCATCGCCACCGGCGTCATCACGTTCGGTGTGTCCCAAGGTTGCTCCAGCGACAAGACGGGAGGGTTCAGCGAGCAAGCAGATTCCGGTAACGCCGACATCTACGTCCCGCCGCCGGTCGGCACCGATCAGCCCGATAGCGGCGACGTCATCGGCGACGGCTGCGGCGGTGGCAACGCGAAGACCGAGGAGCCGGTGACGTTCCTCGAGTTCATCGCCGATGGCTCCGGGAGTATGACGGGGACGAAGCGTACGGCACAAGAAGCCGCACTGAAGTCCGTCTTCGAGGACATCAAGAACAAGACCGTGGACGGGACCGGGAAGGTCGTCAATGCCAAGGTCGGCGTCGGTATGATCTACTTCGGCGACGACGGCACATACCCGAAACCGGACGATGTCTTCGTCGCCCTAGTCGACGGTGCACAACTGACGCGGTTGAACGCGCGTGTCGATAAGTTCCCCAATGGGCTCACGCCGACTTACGAGGCGCTACTGGGCGGCTACAAGGCACTCGACGACCTCGTTCCGTTTCCTCCGCTCCCGGCCAAGGGAAAGAAGATTGCGATCCTGTTGAGCGACGGTCTGCCGAATGGCAATGGGACGGTGCCAGAGATCTACGCGCTGGTGGCATCGAAGCTTCGCCAGCCCGATCCCATCGTCACGTTCTCGGTTGGGGTGGGGGAGCTCACCGGCAGCGGTGGCTACGATCCCAAGTTCATGGCCCAGGTGGCGGTGAACGGCGGCACCGCCAAGGCCGGCTGCGACCCCAACGACACGACGGGCACCAAGTTCTGTCACTTCCAAATCACCCCCGGCGCCAAGACCGTCGCCCAGGTGAGCCAGGAGTTCGTGGACGCCATCAACGAGATCCGCGGCCTCGCCAGCGACTGCGAGATCCTCCTCACCCTCGTGGACAAGGACGGCAAGCCCGCCGACCCCACCAAGGTGCAGGTGGACTTCGTCGACAAGGAC
>JABFRG010000490.1 GCA_013141295.1 Polyangiaceae bacterium | reverse complement strand
CGCCTACCCGTTCCTCCTCAACAGCCTCGGCATCATCGTGGTGGCGCTCCTCGCGGGCTACCTGGCGGAGCGTCTCCGTGCCACCGGCGGCCGGCTGGAGCTGGCCGAGGAACGGGCCGTGGCGGCGGAGCGGCTGGCCACGTTGGGGCGGGTCGCCGCCGGCCTCGCTCACGAAATTCGCAACCCGCTCGGGTCCATTCGCGGGTCCATCGAGATGCTGCGGGAGTCCCCGGCGCTCGGGGCCGAAGACCGTGAGCTGTGCGACATCGTGCAGCGCGAGTCCAAGCGGCTGGAGACCCTGGTGAGCGACATGATGGAGCTGGCCAAGCCGCGAAAGCCCTCGCCGGAAGCGGTGAGCATCGCGCACCTCGCGAAGGAGGTGGTGGCCCTCTCGGCCCACAACGAGCGCAGCGGCTCCGGTGATGTGAAGGTGGAATACGCGGGGCCCGACGAGGGCGCGGTCGCGCTGTGCGACGGCAGCCAGATGCGCCAGGTGCTGTGGAACCTGGTGCGCAACGCGGTTCAGGTGAGCGAGGCGGGCAGCGTGGTTCGGGTCAAGGTCTCCCACGCCAAGCGCGACATCGTTCTCGGCGTCCAGGATCAGGGCCCCGGCATTCCCGACGAACAGAAGAAGAAGCTCTTCGATGCATTCTACACCACACGCACCCAAGGCGCCGGCCTGGGGCTGGCGGTGGTCAAGCGCATCGTCGACGACCACGCCTACGTGGGCGTGCGCATGGACATCGAGAGCCCGATTCGTGGGAGCAAGCGCGGCGCCGAGTTTCGCGTGCGTCTCAAGGAAGCGACGTCCTGACGTTGCACCTACGCGCGTATTCGGTCGGCGTCTGGCCCACCTGGTCCTTGAAGTCCTTGATGAAGTGAGCCTGGTCGAAGTACCCGAGGTCCTGCGCCAACGAGGCCCAGTGAATGTCGCCCCCCTCCGCGACCCGCGCCGCGGCTTCGTGCAGCCGGAAGCGTCGAATCACCCACTTGGGACCGACCCCGAGATAGCGGCGAAAGAGCCGCTGCAGCGCGCGCGGCGACTGGCCCGAGGCAGCGGCCAGCTCCTCGACGCGCCCCATTCCCGGGTTATCCAGCGCGAGCTTGACGATGGACGCCACCACCTCCACCTCGGGATCCTTCTCCTGCGGCAACGTGGCCCGCAAGAGGGCCTCCACCGCAAGAGCGCACGCGTCGTCGTCTCCGGCCTCGCGGACCGCTTCCCACACGCCGTCGGAGGCGCCCCCCAGAACGTCTCGAAGGGGCGCGGCGCGGTCCACCAGATCGACCATCGGGCGGCGCCAGATGGGCCGGAACGCACCAGGGCGAAACTTGGTCCCGAACACCCACCCCTTGCCCGACAGCATCACCGAGAAGCGCTTGGTGCCCAGACCGTAGAAGCGCGCACCGGCCTCCTCGAACACCAGGTTCACGCAGGGCTGCGGCAGGGTCTCTTGCGGGTAGGGCTCCTCCAGATCCCAGCGCACGCTCCAGTGGCGCTCCACGAAGTACGCGAGATCGGGCGACGGCGCGTGGCGCGCCAGGAAGAAGCGAACCCCCTCCGCCCGCGGGTTCAGAATGCCGCCGAGGCTCACCGTGCTCATGGTGCCGAGGCTCATAGCAAACCGCCCCCATTCACGCGAAATAGCGTGCATTCTACATTGACAAGCGGCAACCGCAGCTCGACCGTGAGCAGCGCTGGAGTATTTTCCGCAGGCGCGCCACACTCCGCCCATGTCCTCCCCCGAAGCACCGGTCCGTGCGGCCGGAACCGCCGACGAGATCCGCGCCATCCGCTTCGCCATCGCCTGCGCCGTCGTCGGTGCCACTGCCAAGCTCGGGGCCGGCATCGTCACCGGAAGCATGTCGATGATCTCCTCGGCCGTGGACTCGCTCGGCGATCTCTTCGTTTCGGTGGCCAACCTCTTCGTCATTCGCTACGGCGATCGGCCCGCCGACGCCGACCACAACTACGGGCACGCCAAGATCGAGGGGCTGGGCGCGATGTTCGAAGGCGGATTCATCTCGGCGGCCGCGGTCTTCATCATCTACGAAGGCGTGCACAAGGCGCTGGTGGGCGAAGAGAGCCACGACTCCATGCTGGGGATTGCCGTGATGGTGCCCATGCTCGGCCTCACGCTGGCCACCGTCTTCTACTTGCGCAAGGTGGCGAAGAAGACCGGGAGCCTGGTGGTCAAGTCCGACGCCCTCCACTACACCACCGACGTCTGGGTAAACGTCGGGGTGCTGATCTCGCTGGTGCTGGTGAAGATCACCAAGATGCCCATCGTGGACACCGTGATCTCCGTCGGCATCGCGCTCTACATGCTGTACTCGAGCTTCCGCATCGTCCGCGAAGGCTTCGACGTCGTCATGGACAAGAGCTTGCCGCCGGAGCAGGTGGCCCAGGTGCGCGCGGTCCTGGAGTCCACCACCGACATTCGCTCGTTCCACGACTTCAAGACCCGCGGTGGCAAGGTTCCCCACGTGGACTTCCACGTCGTGGTGGCACCCGAAACCACCACCCGCGACGTGCACGATCTCTTCCTGCGCTTGCAGCAGCAGATTCGCGTCATCACCGGCAGCGCCACCAGAGTGCTGATGCACGCCGACCCGGCAGAGGCCTGAACGACGCGCGATTCAGCCGCGAGCGGTGAGGCCCTTGCGCACGCCGCCGGCGCCGCATACGAGACCGATGACCAGCCCCTGCGCGCCCAGGAAGAGTGCACTCTGCACGGAGAGGTGCTCGACCACCGTCCCCAGGGCCACGTCGGCCAGACCGTATGCCACCGCAGCCAGTACCGCCGCCGTGCTCACGGTAGCCGCGCGAGCCCGCGTCCACTTCGCTCCACCGAAGCCAGCCACGCCGAACGAGAGCGCCGTGGTGAGGTACCACGCGTAGCCGCCCACGCCGGGGATGTGCACCCGCAGGAAGAGCGCATCGAACACCAGCGCCACCACCACCGCGCCCGCGCTCAACGCGAAGGCCACCGCGGGCGACAGGCCGGAGGGGCCTACGGAAGCGAGACTGGGCGGGAGCGCCGGCATCATCGGCGGGGCCCCCTGTCCCACCAGGAGCGCCGACCCGGGCATGCCCACGAAGCCAGCGGGCAACACCGGCATCACCGACGGCGGCGGAGGCGTCGGCATCGGGGCCATCATCATGGGCGCTGAGACCATGGGGCCGGGCATCACCGAGGGCGGCGGATGGGCCGGCGCGAAGCGGGTCATCTCCGCGTCCACCGGTACGGCCAGCGGAGCCGGAGCGGGAGCCGGCGTCGCCGCGGGCCGCGCCGGTGCAGGCCGCGCCATCACCAGGGTCGACTCCTGAAACTGCATGGCCCCCGGCAGCATCACCAGCGTGGCCTCTCCGTCGCTCCGGAGGCGCGAGGCGTTCCCGTCGCTCCGGAGGCGCGAGGCCTCCCCGTCGCTCCGGAGGCGCGAGGCGTTCCCGTCGCTCCGGAGGCGCGAGGCGTTCCCGTCGCTCCGGAGGCGCGAGGCCTCATCCTCCATGCGCTGGGTGAGGGCGAGCGACTGAGGCTTGGCGTAGATGCGGGTGCGTTCGGCGGAGGCGGGCATCGATGGGTCCTTTCGGGTCGAACCTCCTGGAGCACCGTCCATGCCACCGCGGCGCACCCACATTCACGGGCCTTTTCGTGTCTTGTCGGCCGCCGCCCGGGTCGCGGTGCGGCGGGTTGCCGGCAAACCCTTGCGAACCGCGGGTACGTGTCTCCGGCACCGGGACGTCAACCCCCAGAAGTGAGTTAAACCCTTGCCCGGACGACGGTTTTCGCTAGGAGAGCGGT